>DATNEW010000034.1 GCA_035606695.1 Gemmatimonadaceae bacterium | reverse complement strand
GCCCATACGCCCATACGCCCATACGCCCATACGCCCATACGCCCATACGCCCATACGCCCATACGCCCATACGCCCATACGCCACGCTCGCCCCGACGCCCGTTATCTTTAAAGGCTATGTCAATCCGCAACATCGCCATCATCGCGCACGTCGACCACGGCAAGACCACGCTGGTCGATAAAATGCTCCGCCAGGCAGGCGCGTTCAGAGATAATCAGGTCGTCCAGGAACGCGTGATGGACTCCAACCCGCTCGAGCGCGAGCGTGGGATCACCATTCTGGCCAAAAACACCGCCGTCCGCTGGAAAGACACCAAGATCAACATCGTCGACACGCCCGGGCACGCCGACTTCGGCGGTGAGGTCGAGCGTATTCTGCGCATGGTGGACGGCGTGCTGCTCGTGGTGGACGCCTTCGACGGCCCCATGCCGCAGACCCGTTTCGTGCTGCGGAAAGCGCTCGCGCTTGGCCGCACGCCGATCGTCGTGATCAACAAGATCGATCGCCCCGGCGCCGATCCCCTCCGCGTGCACGACGAAGTGTTGAGCCTCTTCATCGAGCTCGAGGCCGACGAAGCGCAGCTCGACGCGCCCGTCGTGTACGTCTCGGCACGCGACGGCGTGTCGACGCTCGACCTCGATCAGCCGCTGCAGGACCTGACGCCGCTGTTCGACACGATCGTCGCCATGGTGCCGGCGCCGCCGGACGACATTCATGGGTCGTTCCAGATGCTCGTCTCGACCATCGACCACTCGCCGTACTTGGGACGCCTGGCGATCGGGCGTATCGAGCGCGGTGTGGTGAAGGTTGGCGATCCGGTGCTGCTCCTGCCTCTCGATCCGAATCAGAAGCCCGACCAGTCGCGTGTCACGAAACTGTACATGTTCGAGGGACTCGATCGCGTCGAGGTGCAGCAGGCCGAGGCGGGGAATATCGTGTCGCTGGCGGGTCTGGAGAACGTCGAGATCGGATTGACGCTGACCGACATCGAGCATCCCGAGCGGCTCGAGGGCATCGCCGTCGAGGAGCCGACGATCTCGGTGGATTTCGTGGTGAACAATTCGCCGTTCGCCGGCAAGGAAGGAAAGTTCGTGACGTCGCGCCAGGTGCGCGAGCGATTGTACAAGGAGCTCGAGCGGAATGTCGCGCTGCGCGTCGAGGATACCGACTCGACGGACACGTGGACGGTATCGGGCCGGGGCGAGCTGCATCTCACCATCCTCATGGAGACGATGCGCCGCGAGGGCTTTGAATTCCAAGTGTCGCGTCCTCGAGTCATTACTCGAGAGGGGCCGAACGGCGAGCGATTGGAGCCGTACGAGGAGTTGTCGATCGACGTCCCGGAGGAGCATCTGGGTACCGTGATCGAGAAGCTCGGTCCGCGGCGCGCCGAGATGCTCGAGATGAAGAATCCGGGGCAGGGACTCGTGCGTTTGTTGTATCGGATTCCGGCTCGAGGACTTTTCGGCTATCGGTCGGAGTTTTTGACGGACACGCGCGGAACCGGCATCATGCATCACCGGTTTCTCGATTACGGTCCGTGGGCCGGGCCGTTGGCCGGTCGGACGCGCGGATCGCTGGTATCGATGGAAGGTGGCACAATCGTCGCGTTCGCTCTGTTCAACTTGCAGGAGCGCTCGACGCTGTTCGTGAGCCCGGGCGACACCGTCTACGAGGGGATGATCGTCGGGGAGAATTCGCGTCCGGGTGACATGGATGTGAATCCGACGAAGGAAAAGAAGTTGACGAACATGCGAAGCAAGGGAGCGGATGAGCACATCATGCTCGAGCCGCCGCGGGAGTTGACTCTGGAAGCGGCTCTGGAGTATATCGAGGACGATGAGCTGATCGAGGTGACGCCGCAAACGATTCGGTTGCGGAAGCGGTTCTTGAGTACGTCGGATCGGAAGAAGCTGTCGCGCGAAGCGAAGCGCGAGCGGGTGTCCGGCTGACGGGTCGCGCGGTGGGTTGATCGAACGGACGGACCCTCTTATACGTTGTTGCTCACGGATGTTCGCGGCGGCTGTCATGTTCGGCCGGCCTGAGATCTTTTCAGCATTGCAAGTCGTTGCACTCGTTGCACTCGTTGCACTCGTTGCACTCGTTGTACTCCGTTACACTCCGTTTCACTCCCGTTCCGCTCTGCAAGGAGAACCGAGCAATGTCGGCCAAGTTCGAGTCGTCGGATCTGTCGCTGTCCCCTCGGCGCGATGATGACGATCTCGATGATGAACCCCTCGACGACGAGGATGATCTCGACGACGACGAGGATCTCGACGAGGACGATGTCGATTTCGACGATGATGACGACGACGACGACGACGACGATGATGACGTCGACGACGACGACGATCTCGACGACGAGGATGAGGACGACGAGGATGAAGACGACGAGGATGATGACGAGGACCTCGACGACTTCGATGACGAGCTCGTGGATCTCGACGACGAGTACGACGATACGGATGAAGAGGACCGTCCGGGGCGGCCCGGGCGGTACGAGGAGTGACGGCGCTGCGCGTCAGCCGTTAGTTGTTGACGCACCAGCAGAGCGATCCCGGAAGTCGCAGCCACCCGTGATCACACACACTCTCTCGATTCTCAGTTTTTTGGCAGCCGTCGCACACGCCCAGCGGCGCTAGTGCAGGTAGCGGGACACGGGATCGAGAGTCGCGCCGTTCGACGTGATCGCCGTGCGCATCGCCGGAATCTCCGCCGACGAGCCGGGGAAGATCGAATCCAGGAATGACTTCGTGCGCGCGGGCAGCTCCGCGGTGAGCAGCGTGTCGAGCGCGAGCTTTTTCGTCGCCTGGTCGTAGACCGCAAAACAGCTCGGACACACGTCGAGCGTCGTGACCGTCAGGAGCAGCGTCGGCAGGCGCTGCGACAGCGCGATCCAGACGCTATCGGAGCCGATGTTGGGCTTGCCCGTGAGACTCGGTGCGGGGAGCTGAATGCCGTATGCCCCGTCGGTGAGAATCTTCACCACACGGGCCCGAAACGCGCGCGTGACCGAGTCGCACGCCGGGCCATCGAACCGGACCTTCGTGTCGGTGACCGCGCTGAGGACCGCAGCCTCGCCCTCACCCAACCGGTCGGTCTGGTCCTTGAGGAATTTGAGATCGTCCCAGAATTCCGCCGGAGTGTCGGGGATCGCGTCGGGCAATGCCTGCGAGATGCGCGACAGATACCGCACGATCGACAAGCGATCCTTGGCGCCCGGATTCTTGAGAATCGACTGCCGGTAATACAGGCCGGCTCCCACGTCCGGGTCGCGCAGCAGTTGGACGTTCACGAACGCCGTCGAATCCCGAGTGAGCGACGTCGCGCGCGCGAGCAGCTTGGTGCGGAGCCCCCCCGCATTGCGCGCGAGCAGTTCGGCATCGATCGACGTCCACGTGTCCGGCACCATGACGAGACTCGTCGCGCTGTACACGTTGCACAGCATCTTGCCGCCGTCCGCGAGCAGCGGCGCAAAGACGTGGGCGAGCGACGCCGAAAGGCACGTGTCGAGGACGATCGTCTGCGCGCGCACCCCGGCGGCCTTGAGCGGGTCGATGACATTCGTCTTGAGCTGGTCGCCGGTCCAACCCGCGAAGCTGTCCATGTCGCCGTGGCCTTGATTCACCACGAGCACGTCGAGCGTGCGATCCTTACTGTCGTCCGCGGCGATCGTGAGCTTCGACTTCACGGAAGCCGCCGAGGCGGGCTTGGGTAGCACGACGGAGAATTTCCGTTCCGCCGCCATGCCGTCCGGGTAGTCGCCGCTCGTGCCGTTCGCGCGCTGCACGCTGCCGATCACGAGGTGATGGCAGGTGCCATTCGTGAGGGCGGCGATCGTCGCGTCGCTGTCGCGCGACCGGTCCGCCGGCATCCCGAGCACCTTGGGCGCACCGTGCGGCTCGGCGGGCGCACCGGCGTTCGGATACTCATAATGCGTCATCATCTCGACGAGCGCCGCGGCGGTCTTCTTGAGGCGCTGCTGCGCGCCGAATTCGTCGGTGTGCGCGGTGTGGCGGTTGACGTTGTGAATCAAGTCGCGGATCGAGAGCACCGGGTAGCCCCAGATGAACGACAGCTGCGGCCAGCGCGCGGGATGCTTCTCGACGGTGAATTTCACGACCACCGGCTTGTACTTGAACGGATCGAGCGACTCGGCTTGGGGCCAGAACACGTAGATGGTGCCCGGGTCGCCGGGTTGCACGTCGAATTGCGGCGTGCGCGGGTTCGCTATATATGCGTCGAGATGCGGTTTGACGATCGCCTCGAGCACCGTCGCCGGATCGGAGTCCTTCGCCCAGCAATACAGCGTCACCTCGATCAAGTCGACGACGCCGATCTTGTCGTGGAATGCCTTGATGATCGCGTCGTCGAGCTTGTCGTAGCTGCCCGCCTTCGCGGACTCCGCGCTTTCGTCGACGCTTGCCGTCAGCCGGCCCAGGTAGTGCGCGTGGAGGAAGGCCGCGAAGTTGCCGGTGACGGCCATCTGGATCTGCAACTCCTCGTCGGGATTCACGACGGAAGCGGTGTAGATCGCCTTGATGAGCGCACCGATCGTCTTGCGCTGCTTGAGGAGGAACGTGCTGCGCGCGGTGACGTGTGCCTCGCACTGCTGCGACAGATAGTTGCCGAACCCGATGATGTCGCAGAGCGGTTTACACACGTCGTCGCGCCAGGCCGCCGCCTGTCCCTTGCCTTTCTCGTCGTCGATCGCCGTCTTCAGCAGGTCGGGATATGCCGCCTCCGTGGCCATGTTGCCTTTCTCGGCGTCGACCAGCCCGTCGA
This sequence comes from Gemmatimonadaceae bacterium, assembly GCA_035606695.1. Classification (NCBI taxonomy): domain Bacteria; kingdom Pseudomonadati; phylum Gemmatimonadota; class Gemmatimonadia; order Gemmatimonadales; family Gemmatimonadaceae; species Gemmatimonadaceae bacterium. The sequence goes on along the minus strand of DATNEW010000034.1, from coordinate 129,733 downwards.
ACGCGGTCGCGAAGCCGGGATCGTGCGCGAAGTCGTAGCCGGTGGCGAATTGGCGCACGAGCACCGTGAAGACGCGCTTGCCAGGGTCGGTCGCCAGCGTGTCGATCGCCGCGACGGCCTTCGGAATCGCCGCGCTCGGAATGCGGTCCTTCTCCGCCTTGGCGACCGCCGCGATCGCGTCGACGTTGACGATGCCGTGTAACCGCATCGTCCGCTTGGGCGTTTTGCCGACCGAGATCGACGTGCCGGCGAACGCCTCGCGGATCATTAAAACATACTCATTAATATAGTATATAAAACCGGGAATCGGCACGCCCCCCGAGACCTGGATCTTGCCCTTCATCTGCACCCACTGCTCGAACGCCTCGACGGTGTCGACCCGCGGAATGCCGATGTCGATCAGCTCCGCCTTGCAACTGGCGCTGAACGCCGCGTCGGGCGGCGCCGGCACGGCGGCGTTCAGCCCAACGAGCTTTCCGGCAATCGACTGATGAAAGTCCGCGGAGTGCTGGTGCATCAACTGATAGAAGCCGAGCTTGTAGGACTTGAGCCGCGCGAGCACGACGTTGTGCACCTTGCGCAGCAGTTCGTACCATTGGCCGAGCGGAAGCTCCGGATTGATCACGACCTGCGTGTCCCAGTCGTTCTCGCCCGCGAAGGCGTCGCCTTCGAGATACTTGAGCGCGCGGCCTCCCTTGACGAAAAACAGCAAATTGTCGGAGTCGATCGCCGTCAACTCCGTGTTGAGATTGTCCATGCACGACGCCAGCCAGTCGAAGATCCAGCGCTGGTTGTTGTTGAGCAGGCCGGTCAGGTCGCCGCTGACTTCCTTGCGCGCCTTCGTCGTGATCGCCGTCGCGGAATCGATGCGGTACTTCACCATCAGCCGGAAGAGATAGAACGGCTCGATGTTGTGCATCATCTGGATGCAACAGAAGCTCGTGAGGATGCCGTCGAATTTCTTGACGGCCGATTTGAGCGCCTTCCCCACGGTGGCCGCCGCCGCCGCCGTTCCGGCGGCGTCGATCTTCCGCTCCTCGACGACGACGGCGTCGGCGATGGCCGTCACCTCGGGAGAATCGACCTGCACGCTCGCCGGCTTGGCCGCCTGGAAATAATCAAAAACGCCCTCGATGTCGGTCACGATCGCGTGCAGGCTCGTCTTGAAACCGGGAAGCGGATCGACCGCCGGCGGGACCGCGGCGGTCGCGGCCGCGTCCATCGCCGCGATCAGTTTCTTGAGCTTGTCGTTGACGGCAGTGATGGCTTGATCGACGTACGTGGGCGGCGCATCGGCCGCCACGCCGTAGAGGCCGGGATCGTTCGAGTCGGCGATGAAAAACTGCTCGATCACCGCCGTTTCGGCCGCCTGTTTTTTGTCCTCGTCGCGGAGGTCCTTGTCGCTGAGCTTTCCCAGCGCGTCGCGCACGAGCCGCTGGTGGACGTTCTGAATCGGCTGCAGCGGATGCACCGCCGTCGACTTCCACATGATCGCGCCGTCGCCTTGCGCGGGAAACGTCACCGCCCGCGCCTTCGACCGGCCGACGATCTCGGCCATCCGGTTGAACGGATCTTCTACGGGCATATGAGAATGCTCATGCGTGCGCCGCGGGCGCCGGCGCACGAACGACGAGCGTCGCGAGCACCGGCCAGTGGTCCGACAGCAGATGGAGGAAGTCCGCGCATTCGGCGACGATGTTGGTCGGCGTCGTCGGGGCGTCGGGACCGAGATACGGGGTCGCGGTGCGATGCGACGCGCGCATCGCGCCGAGCGAAGAATCTTCGTCGCAGGGCGCCGCATCACCGCCGACGGTCGTGATCTCGTCGGCGCCGAGCGCGGCGCGCATCATGTCGATCACGCGCACCTCACGCACCGCGTACCGCGCGCGCGGCTCGGCATTGCGCGTCAGCACCGCGTCGCCAACCGAGCCCGCGACGTCGGTCGAGGTACCGGCATGCTTGGGATCGGGCAGGGCTTCCCAATGCATCTCCGCATCGTGTCGCTCGAGATCGGCCGCGCCGATCGCGGTAAAGTCGTCGAGCAACCCGCCGGCCGATCGCGTCGTCGCATGCCAGAACGAGTCGCCGAGGACGGACCCGTGCGCGAGCAGCGGGCGCGAGTCCGCGGTGACCGCGGACTGCACGGCGTCGAGTGGACCGCGCTGCGCCGTGAGATCGTCGCTCGCCGAGAACGCGAGCACGAACGACGTGGGCTGCGTCCCGTCGACCGTCGGAGCCTTTTCACCTTTCGCCGCGGTCGCGCCGAGTGGCGTCAACAAATCGAATGTGAGCGGATCGTCGCCCTCGAGCGGAAGCTTCAACGACAGATGGGCGAGATGCCCTCCGAGCCCGAGCGTTGCATCGGCGCGCCCGTTCAGGGTGTCCAGGCCGATCAGCGTCCGTCCACCGGCTTTCTTGTAGAGGAAGGCGCTGGTCGTGCCGCCCTCGTAAAGAGCGACGCCTGACGAGTCGGCGGGAGTCGAAAGCGCCCAGTCTCCATCCGCCGCGGCCTTCTGCAACGACGCGAGAATTTTCTTCGCCTCGGCGATGCCGGTGTCATTCACCGCGTCGGCGTACGTGAACACGCCGTCTTGCGAGGTGACGACGCGCTCGGGCGTTCCACGCAGTCCCGCGAGCACGCACACGTCGGCTTGCATTGCCGCGATCAACGCGGCGTATGCGTCGATGCAGTAGTCGGGGCGTGCGGGCGGCATGTGGAATCCGCCACCGAGCTCGCGAATGTTCCAGACGAGCACCGCGAGCTCGAGCTGCGGCACGACCGCGCCACACGGCAGCACGATCGCATCGGCGGCACTGGCGTCCGCGGTGGCATCGTCGGCTGCCGCGAGCGCGGCGAGGCGGGGATCGGTGTCGGGCGCGCCGGCCAGTTTCACGCGAGGCCCGAGCCGGCGGGGATCTCGCCGCGGGACAGGCGCGCGAGAGCCTCGCCATAGAACGCGTGCAGGCGCATGCTGGCGTCGCGCGATGCGCCGGCATGCGGCATCAATGCGTCGTGCATCCATCGCGTGCCGGGCGCGTCGTTCCACGATCCGCCAAACACGAGCGTCAAGCTCACGAAGCGCAGCACGTCGCGCTGACTCGCCAGATCGTAGGCCGCCGCGCTGTCGATTGCCGAATGGACGTGTGCGGCCAGATCATCGCCGTGAAGCGACGCGGCGACATCGGCGTGACAGCGGTGCGCGTGTTCGATCGCCGCATCGAACAAGCGCTGGAGGAACGGGGCGCGCAGGGCACGCATTTGTTCGGCGCGGATCGTCAGGGGCGCCACGATCGCCTCGGGAGGGAAACAAGATGTCGAGCAGCGCCAGAATAGCATATCCGGCGTTCCGCGTCGAGGCGTCGAGGCGTCGAGGCGTCGAGGCGTCGAGGCGTCGAGGCGTCGAGGAGCCACTCTCGCCTGGCGGCCGAGACCCGCCCTCTGGCGCACGCCGCGACCCGGCGCAACATTGGAGCACCACGAGCACCACGAGCACCACGAGAGCGAATGGCGACGCCGCCTTCTCAATGGCGACTATCCTATTCGAATTCTCTCACGTCCCTATGGGTTGGTTTCGCTGCCCGAACTGCTTGAATCTCCAGCAAGCGGAGAGCGCGTACACGGGCATCCCCTGCGACAACAACTGCGGCCAGACGATCTTTCAGGGCAACGCCTTCTACGGCTCGCCCTATCAGCACGCCAAGTTCGCCGCTGACAACAAGCGGGCGCGCGGCAACCGCATCAACGCGGTGCGCGGCCGCAGCGCCAGCGCTCCGCCCCAAACGGAAGCGAACAATCTCGTCAACAATCCGCCTCACGGCACGGCGTACTGTCCCGATTTGACCGCCAATGCCTGGAAGGGTCCGGTTCCCAAAACCAAGATCCGCCTGGCCTACAAGGGCCTCATCCCCGCCGCGCCATCGCCGGCGCAAGGCATGGTGATCGATCCACCGCACGCACTCGGAGGCAAGCTCCTCGCGCACTTCCAGGCCGTCACCGCGGCCATGGTCGCGTGCGTGAACGATCGCGCCGAGACGGAAGCGACCGGCGAGGCCGCGGCGGCGTGCGCGATGGCGTTCGGCACGACGTACCCCGGCTACCAGATGTTGTGGGGCTTCGACACCCATGCCGGCAGCGGCATCGATCAGATCTGGGGACATCCGGACGGCGCGGGCGGGTACGACGAATACGTCATCGTCGAGGCGAAAGGCGTCGGGCAGACGCTCAAGAAGAATCCGCATGCGCCGCCGAACGTCGGGGATCAGATGTCGCGCGAGTGGGTCATCGACCGCCTGTCGCGCATGCTGGATCCGCTCGGCGCGCGTGTGTTGAACGACGTCGGACTCACGACGCATCAGCCGGTCGCGTGGCAGAACTATGGTGCCGCGTCGAAGAGCTACTATGCGGTCAATCAGAACAATCACGGACCGGCGGACTCCAAGCTGTACGGCGTCGTGTTTACCGCGAAATGGAATGCGGGGCCGAAGCTCTCCTGGACCGTCTCGAACAACGTGACGTATTACGGGTGACGGCGGTGCTATTAGAGATTTCTAATTGCCGATCATTCGGCGACGCCGGTCGCGTCGGCCGTCGCCTCAGAGCGGTTCCGAGAACACGGGCAGCGCGTCGATGACGGCGGCCGGGGCGTCCACGCCGCTACGGTGACATCGCGACTCACGACGTGCGCGCGACAGCCGTTGCCGAACATGCTCGCGACGACGTGCCGCTAAACAGCATCGCGCTGCGCAACGTCGAATGCGGCGAATTGCTCGTCGCGAATGGTGAGCATCACGGCTCACCGGGCTCCGCCGCGGCAGTTACCGGCAGTTCCTCGGTCACGAGCTGTCCGCCGATCTCGCGATAGCATAGGAGCGACGCCGCATCTTCGCGTTCGGCGCACAGCGTGCCCGCGCGGCCGAAGATGTAACGCAGCTCGGCGGCATTGCACGTCGGGAGAAACACGCGCAGCACACGCGGATCGTAGTATCGGAAGAAGAGCCGCTTTCCCTGTTCGTCCTTGACGCGCAGGAAGCGGCGGAAGTGTATGCGCAACGCCTCCATCGCTTCGCCGCCGCGAATGAAGATGCCCCAACTCTTTCCCCATCCGCGCCGCAGCAGCTCAGTCGTGAAGCGATGATTGCGGTAGAGGTGAACCAGGTACGGCGCGGAGCGGTCGAGCGCGGGCGCGATCGGGCCGCGGAACAGACACGTGTAGTCGAGCGCGAGCTGGTGAATCAGGCGATGAATGCTTGGGTCGCGCGCGCAATCGAGGATCGCGTACACGTCGTCCGTCGCGGGCCCATTCCAGAGAGTCGCGATCAAGGCGTCGAGCGTGTCGTCAGCTTTCGGCGCCGTCATGTCGCGGCCTCGCGCGCTTTGCGTCGCGCCTCGCACTCCGCGCAGAAGGGCACACCGGTTTCCGCCGCCTGTTGAAGCACCGCGGCTTGCGCGTCGCCGTCGAGCGCCGTGTCGTCCATGGCTTCGGACGGCGCCGGCGGTGCAGATGCCGCGACCGGCGGCGGCGGCGGCGGCGGCGGAGGCGCGGCTGGTGGCGGCGGCGGTGTCACGGGCGCCGGCGGTGGTTGCGTTGCCGGCGCAGCCGCCGTTGCCGCCGCGGCGCGTTGCTTCGCTTTTTCACACTCCTCGCAAAACGGTGTACCGTCGGCGGCCGCTTGCTGCAAGGTTGCCGCCTGTGCCTCGGAGTCGATGGCGGCATCTTCGGCCGCCTGGGCCTGGGCGGCGTCCGCGGCGGCCGTCGCCGCCGCGGACGCGGGACTCGTCGTCTGAGTGGCCGCGGCTGCTGTTGCGTCGGACGATGCGGCCGATGAGTCCGTGGTCGAGGTGGACGACGTGCTCGAGGACGAGCTCCCGCTCCCGCTGCCGCTGCCTCCGCGCCCGACTCGGTTGAGCGCGACGACGATGCGGCCTTCCGAGATGCGCCGTGACAGGAGCGCAAGCACGTCGGCGTCGCGCGTCGGCAGGGGCGTGCGATTCGATTCGACGCCCGCGAGCACGCGGCGAATCGTGGTCATGGCGCCCGGATCGCCGGCCAGAACCTTCAGCCAGGCGTCGGCGCTTCCGGGATCGCGAAACGACAACTCACCGTCGGCCGAGAACCGATCGTAGCCGTGGAGGAGCTCGAGCTCGAATCCGCCGGCCGACAGGCGCTCGTGCACGCGGTGTGTGCTCTCGTGCTAGTGCTGCGGCGCGGCGGCGACCACGTACGCCACGAGCTGCTCCGCCTCGCCCACCTTCGCCGCGATGCGCTCGGCGGCGTTGGCGCCGGCGAAGCGGCCGATGCGCACGACGTGAATCGTGCGGCCGCCGTCGTCGCGCGGCGTGATCGTCGCGTGATAGCCGGCGGCGGTGAGGCGCGCGGCAAGATCGCGCGCGTGCTGCTCGACGCGGAACGAGCCGACTTGCACGAGGTATGTCCCCGTGTCGTGCGCGGGCCGCGTTGGCGCGGGCGAATCGTGCACGTACGACACGGCCGAGATGACTGGCGTGCTGGCAACCGGTGTCGGGTCGACCGACGCGCGGGTGCCCACGGACGACGACGGCGCCGGTGCGGGCGCGACAGCGGGCGCCGCACCGACGTCGGCGGATTCGCTGAATGGCCACGCCGCGCTCGGTGCCGCACTCGCGGCTGGCGCGTGCGCGACGGTGGTGTCGGCCGATGCGTCGGCCGGCGGCGCGGCCGCGACGGGCCCGAGGGCTCCAGGCGCCGCGGGACCGGCCGGTGCCGTCGTCGCGACGCGGGGGATCGCCGGCGTGCGTGGCGCGGCGAACTGGACGCGGGCGCCGACCATCACGCCCGCCACGAAGAGCAGGGCGCCGCTGGCGCCGAGCGCGCCGGAGACGATCGCGATGGCTTTGCCGCTGAGGAAGAACGTATGCATTTTCATATTCACATACTCACATTATGGAACTTGAACGGTTGTTGCACCGGGATTCAGAATGCTGATCACGCCGCCCCACATGCAGTTGAGCTTCGACGAATCATTCAACGCCGGCATGTTGCCGATGAGCACCGTCGGCGAGCCGGGCGCCCACGGCGCGACGGTCGCCGGAATGCACGGCATCGGCGTCATCGCGCCGAGCGCCGCCGCCGTGGCCGCGGCGACGACGGGATTGCTCGCGGAGTTGCACATGCCGAAGGGCGCGATGTTCGCCATGGGAATGTTGTCCATGATCGTCGCCGCCAGCAGGTTGTTCGCCATCGCCGGCGGCCCTTTCGGGATGACCGTCAACACGCTCGGCGCCGCGCCGAACGAGCACTGAATCTGCGCCGACATGCACGCGCACATACCCATGGTGGCCCTCCGCGCCTCAGTTGACCTTCACGAGTGAGCCCTTGAGCACCAGAATACCACTCGCTTCGACGTTTTGCATCCCGCCCGCCTTGTTGTTCAGCTGCCCGCTCGCGTCGTTCGTGACCGAGACGCCCTTGTTGGTCAGCTCGGTCGTCGCCTCGTTGGCGACCGTCATGCCCTTGTTCTTGAGCGCCGACGTCGCCTCGTTCGAGAGGTCGGTGCCGGCCTTGTTGGACAGCGCGGTTCCGGCTTCGTTCGCGAAGGTGGTGCCCGACTTGATCGAGATCGAGCCCTGGGCCTCGATCGTCAGGTTGCCGTTCACCTTGAGCGTGTAATCGCCGGTCACGTTGTGCGTGAACTTGGCTTCGTCGGTGTGCGTCTCGTCACCGGTGACCTTCACGGTGCGCTTGCCGCCGACCGTGTACGTCTCGTCGCCCGCAGTGACGGTCATCGTGCGCTTGCCTTTCGACACCGTCAAACTCTCATCGCCCTCGGACACCGTGACGCTGCGCGCCTGTGTCACCGTCAGCGTGTCGTTGTTCTTCACCGTGTCGGTGCGATCGTTCTCGACTTCGGTCTTCATGTCTTTCTGCGCGTGGAGATAGAGCTCCTCGCTGTCCTTCTTGTCCTCGAAGCGAATCTCGTTGCCGGCCGTGCCCGTTTTCGACGAGCGCGTCTTGATCGTGCTCTTGGTCTGATCGTCGGGCAACGTGTACGGGACCGTCTGCGTCGCGTTGTAGACGGTGCCGGTCACGAGCGGCCGATCGGGATCGCCGTCCAGAAAGCTGACGATGACTTCTGTACCAATGCGCGGCGTGAACAGCGTGCCCCAGCTCTTGCCGGCCCACCCCTGCGCCACGCGCACCCAGCACGAACTGTTCTCGTCGTTCGTGCCCTTCTGATCCCAGTAGAACTGCACTTTCACGCGCCCGTACGAGTCGGTCCAGATCTCCTCGCCGCTCTTGCCGACGACGATCGCCGTCTGCGAGCCATGGATGCGCGGCTTGGGCGTGGTGCGACGGGGACGAAACACGGTCGCCGACGGCGCGGCCTCGAATCGATTGCCGTATTCCTGCATCGTCGCCGAGTGGGAGACGCTGCGCAGCAGATACGTGGCGTTGACGTCCGATCGCGGATGATCGGTGAGCGAAAACGTGTAGCCGGGCGCAAACGTGCGCACCGTGCTGTCGCCGCGCACGATCTTGGCGTCCGCCTCGTACGACTCGATGCGCAGCTTGCCGATCGCTTCGCCGTCGCTCGTCGTCGTGAAGCCGCCGGGATAGTCGTACAGTTTGAGCGAGCCGGTCGTGGCCGCGTCCACGCTCACCGCGAGATCGGTCGCCGGCGTGGTGAACTCGTAGTCGTCGAGCTTGTACGCGTTCGGCAGCACCTGCTGCTCGATCGTGCACGACAGAATGACGTCGTCGGTCTGGCGATCCTTGTCCGACGTGACGTACTTGACCGCGGTCGGCGCCGCGAGCGCGGTGTGCGCGTCCGCGTCGTCGGCCAGCACCATCGTGTGCTTGCCGTCGGCGTGCTCGAAGAAATAGTGAATGCCTTCGTCCTCGAACAACCGCGAGATGAAGTCGAAGGCCGTCTCGCCATACTGCACGCAGTAGTCGCGCGCGGTGTGCGTTCCGGTCGTCGCGTCGCGATAGTCGGCGTAGCTCAGCTCACCGAAAATGGTCGTCGCGATCTCGATGACGGTCTTCTGCTGGAAGATGCGATTGTCCGACGCGAGGTTGAGCATCCAGAACCACGGGCGAATCTCGCCGAAGTACGTCGTGAAGCGCTTGGACGTGCCGGCCTGCACGAACTTCGTCATCAACCCGTGCAGGTAGCGCGTCGTGCCGCCGCTCGCGGTGAGCGAGATCGTGACGCCCTGTCCCACGATCTGCGTGAAGTCGAGATCGCTCTGCTCGGACACCATGTCCAGCGAGAAATGAAACGGCGCGGAGAGCGACTCCTCCCCGCGAAGCGCGCGGAGAAGCAGCACGTCGTCGCCCAGCGGCGTCGAGATGCTCAGGTACGTGTTCGCTTGCGTGAAGCCGACAGCGGTCATCTGGGCTCGATGGCGGTGGGACGGTGCGGCGGGGGCGACGGGAGCAGCGGCGGCATGCGCGGTTCACCGGTATCGAGTCCGTCCGCCGACATCAGGTCGTACACGAACGCGCTCGACGCGTCGACGGCCAGGTGCGCCGCGCCGAGTCGGTCGCCGCGCGCCACGAGATCGAGCATGCGTGCCGACAATTCCGGCAGCATGGTGTGCGTGACGATGTGGTCGACGTTGCGCGCGCCGGTATCGACCTCGGTGCAGCGCTGCGTGATCAGCTCCACCACTTGCGGCGTGAACGTGAAGGCCGCGCCGTGCTGCTCGCGCACGCGGCGTTCGATCTTCGACAGCTTGATCTTCACGATCTCCCGAATCTCGGCGTCGCGCAGCGGCAGGTAGGGAACGATGACCATGCGACCGAGCAGGGCGGGCTTGAAGCGCGCGATGAGCTCCGGGCGAATGAGCGCCGCGAGACTCTCGGCCGTCGGCCGAGCCACGGAGCTGTGGCAGGCGCGAATGATCGAGTCGGCGCCGACATTCGACGTGAGAAGAATGATGGTGTTCTTGAAGTCCACCGCGACGCCTTCGCCGTCCTCCATGATTCCTTTATCAAAGACCTGATAAAAGAGCTCGAGAACGTCCGGATGCGCCTTCTCGACTTCGTCCAGCAGCACGACGCTGTAGGGCCGGCGCCGAACGGCCTCGGTCAACACGCCGCCCGTGCCGTACCCGACATAGCCCGGCGGCGCGCCCTTGAGCGACGACACCGTGTGCGGCTCCTGGAACTCCGACATGTTGACGGTGATCAGATTGCGCTCGCCGCCGAACAATACTTCGGCGAGCGTCACCGCCGTCTCGGTCTTTCCCACGCCGCTCGGGCCGACGAGCAGGAACACGCCGACGGGCTTGCCCGGATCGTCGAGCCCCGCCCGATACGTACGAATGCGCTTGGCGATCGTGTCGAGTGCCGCGGGTTGTCCCACGACGCGTTCGGCGAGCCGTTCGCGCAGGGTGAGAATCGTGTGAATCTCGTCCGTCATCATCTTGCCGACGGGAATGCCCGTCCACCCCGAGATCACCGATGCCACGACTTCCGAGTCGACGCTCGTCGGAATCATGGGGAAGTCCGCCTGAATGGCGTCGAGTCCGCGCTCGAGACGCGTGAGCACGTGATTCAGCCGCTCGCGCTCCTGCTCGTCCGTCGTATCGCTGGCCAGCAGCGCGTCGAGCTGCTCGTGCACGGAGCGAATCTCGGACACGGCGGTGCTCTCGTCCTTCCACCGCTCCTCGAGCTCGGCGAGTTGCACGCGGGCCGTGCCGAGCTCGCGCGCCAGTTCGTCGACGCGAACGTGCGCGCCGTGATCGGTCAGTTGGTCGCGCCGCGCAATCCGCAGCTCGACGGCCAGTTCGTCGACGGCGCGGCGCGCGGCCTCGACGGCGGGTGGAGTGCCGCTCTGCGCGATCGCCACGCGCGCGCATGCCGTGTCCAGCACGCTGATCGCCTTGTCGGGCAGCCGGCGGTCCGCGAGATAGCGGTGCGAGAGCGTCACCGCGTCGCGCACCGCTTCGTCCATGATGCGCACACCGTGATGCCGCTCGAGCTTCGCGGCCACGCTGCGCAGCATCGCGACGGCCGACTCTTCGCTTGGCTCCTCGACCTTCACGACCTGAAAGCGTCGCGCGAGCGCCGGATCCTTCTCGATGTACTTCTTGTACTCGGCCCACGTTGTCGCGGCGATGGTGCGGAGCTCGCCGCGCGCGAGCGCGGGCTTGAGCAGATTCGCCGCGTCGCCCTGACCCGCTTGTCCACCCGCGCCGATGATGGTGTGCGCTTCGTCGATGAACAGGATGATCGGCGACGGCGATGCTTTCACTTCGTCGATCACGCTCTTGAGACGATGCTCGAACTCGCCCTTCACCCCGGCGCCGGCCTGGAGCAACCCGAGATCGAGCGTGCGCACCGACGCGCTGCGCAACATCGGCGGCACGTCGCCCTTGGCGACGCGATCCGCAAACCCTTCGACGACCGCGGTCTTGCCGACACCGGCTTCGCCCGTGAGAATCGGGTTGTTCTGGCGCCGGCGCAGGAGAATGTCGACGACCTGGCGAATCTCGGCGTCGCGGCCGATCGCGGGGTCGATCGCGCCGTCGCGCGCGAGTGCGGTGAGATCGACGGTGTACTGATCGAGATTGGGTGTCTTGCCGCCGCCCCGCCGTTCGCGCGGCGGCGCTGCGCCGGGGCCGCCATCGCTGGCACGGCGTCGCGCGCCATTCTCCTTCGTGCCCGCGATGATCGTCTTGATTTGCGTCCGCAGCGCTTCGCTGGGGACGCGCAGCAGCGTCACCGACGAGCCGAGGATGAGCGCGCGCAGCGAATCGTCGGTCGAAAAGGCGAGCATCAGGGCGCCCGAACGGATCACGCCTTCGTCGAGGGTGAGCGACGACTGCAGCCACGCCCCTTCGATGAGCCGCGTCAGATGCGGCGACAACGCCGGCGTTCGGCCGTTGCCGCGTTTGAAGCGCTCCATCGCCGTGGTCAGCTCTCCTTCGACGGCGCCGGGATCGAGCTCGAAGTGCCGCAGGATGGCGAGCAGATCGCTGCCGTCGTCCTCGAGCAACTTCATGAGCAAATGCTCAATCTCGACGTTGTAGTGCGTCTGGTTCACGCACAGCGACGCGGCGCTCTCGAGCGCGCGGCGGCACGTCACGTTGAGCTTCGAGACGAGCGTCGAGAGATCGTTGCTCACTTCGCCTCGCGAGTGATGCCCACGTTGGGATTCTGCGTGCGCGGGCGGCTCGTCGCGAGGAATGTCGTCCAGCCCAGCATCGGCCGATCGCCGTCGTCGAACATCATGCCCGGCGTTTCGCGCGCGCGCAGCACGAGCTCCACGTGCACGTCGATCTCCGGTCCCAGATACAACCGCGCCAGCTGCTTGAGCGGCTTGAGGGCGGTGCCGGCGTCAGAGGGCAGGAAATCGCGATATCGATCGTAAGCGAGCGGACCAACGACCAGCACGACCGTGCTTTGCTGATCCCACACCCGCCGGCCGAGCACGGCGCTCTCGCCCAGGATCTGGCATTGTCCCGTGAACCCGATGCGCGTGAGATCGCTCTCTTCGATGTCTCGCCACCGGCCGACGAACTGCCGTACGCGCACGGGCACGCCGAAGTAGCTGGAGAGCATTCGCTCGAGTCCGATCGCCGAGCGCGGGCGCTGCGCGAGGAGCGTCGCGTAGCGGAGCAGCGCGCGATCGTCCACCGCGAGCCGGCGCTGGAGCCGCGGGGTGCCGAGTCCCGCGATCGACGCGAGCATCGGCGCGACAGCGCTCCCCTCGGGCGGCCGGCCATCGAGGCCGATGCGATGCCGCCGCCGCACGCGATACATCAGCGACACGAGACGATGCTGGAAGATGTCGAGGAACTCGCGCAGCGCGATGCCGCGCGACTTGCGGCTGAGCAGTCGCTCCGTGAACGCGACCGGCAGCGGTCCCTGCACGCCGCCCAATCCGAGAAACGCCACGCGCATGCGCCACGGCGACGCGGTGCGCTCAGGCGGCTCGACGTTCGCGATCTCGCTCGCCGGAAAGCCCAGGCCCGCCGCCGATGAAAAGCGCACGGCTTCGCGAGCGGCGTCGACCCCTTCGGCCACCGACGGCGCTTCGGGCCGCATGCGCTCGAGGAGCGACACGGCCTGATAGAAGTCGAATCGATACGGCTCGGACTCGAGCCGCTCGATTACGCTACGATCTGTTCGCCCGCGCTCGGCGGCCATTCCTTCCAGACTCCTTCACGCTGCACGCTCAGCACGCGCAACTGGACGAACGAATTGACCGCGGCGTACGTGCCGAGGAACCGATTCAACACGGCGGCGAAGAGATACGGGCTGGTGCTCAGGAACTCCTGCTCGTCGAGCGTCGCGCTGATCGACAAACCGCGACAGAAGCCGCGCCACGCGTCGCGCCCGACGCGGCGCATGATGCGATTGGTCTGAATCGCGCGCAGCCCGCCGATCTGGCGCAGCGCGAGCGCATCGTCGCCGGCATACAGCCGCAACAGCTCGCGCAGCGCGTGAATGCCATCCGGTCCTTCGAGCGACAGATGGTTCAGCGTCAGGTGCGACACGAGCTTCCAGTGACTCGCGCCGCCGAGCGGTACGTCGCGCTGCGGCGTGGGCTTGTGGAGCGCGGTGATGCGCGAGACCGGCGCCGCGAGCTCGATCTGCAGCTTCGCGCCCGTCGGCAATTGTTCGGCAAGATGACGATTGGTGCACAACGCGCTCACGTACACCGACTGCGTGCCCGGATGCGTGGGATTGAAGTCGAGATCGACGAGCGCGATCATCATCTCCGAGCCCGGAAGATCGGGGCGCGCGCTCGCTTCACGCCGCGCGTGCCAGAAGGCTCGCGGCGCCTGCGCGCCGGCGTGATGCTGGAACGAGAAGAACGGCTGAAAGCGCACCGCTTCGGTGGCGCCGTCCGCCTGCGACGCGACACGGAGGATGGAGTGAATCTCGGTCGAGCGCTCGCGCCGCTGGTCGGCGACGACGCGGTATTCCGGCCGCAGCTGGTCGATGCGCACCGGTTCGGCCGACTTCATGAAGAGATTCACGATCGGCGCGCAGCCGAGCACGAAACTGTCGGCGTCGATCGGCGTCCGCTCGGCGGGCGGTCGATCGAGCAGCACGAGAATGTCGAGGCGCTCGCCGGCGATCGTCGGATCGATGTCGGTGACGTCCACGAAGTTGAACTTCGCGGGGAAGGCGAAATACTCCTGCAGCAGGCAGTATCCCGGATGCGCGTGCGCCGACACGGGCAGCAGTTCTTCGCCGACGTTGAAGCCGACGGGCTTGAGCGCACTTGCCGGCCGCCGCACGACAGTCCCGTCGCTCACGAAGGCGACGCCGCGCGCGTGCGCGAAGATCAGCTCGTAGAGCGTGCTGACGACGCGGGTATCGCCGTTGATGTAGAAGCGGAGATCGCGCAGCTCCAGATCGCGGAACGCGCCGGCGGTGCAGCGCAGCCGCAGGCGCAGCACGCTGGCGACGTCGGTCGCGCGGTCGAGAAACGCGAATTGGTCAGGAACCTCGAACGCGGCGCTCTCGACTTCGACGGGCCAGAGCGCCGTCGCGTAGCCGGTGCGAAAGCGCACGGCGCGCGGCGCGGGTCCGCCGTCGGTGCTCTCGGCGATGACCGGCGTGTGCTTCGGCAGAAGGTAGCCCGACGTCAGCTTGCCCTGGTCGGGATCCACCTCGAAGCGCGCGATGGACATCGACGGCAGCGGCGCGACGAAATTCGGATACAACAACTCTAACAGCGCGGTCGTGATCTCGGGCAGCGAGGCATCGAGATTCCGGCGGATGCGCGCCGTGAGGAACGCGAAGGATTCGATGAGCCGCTCGACGTGCGGATCGGGCACGACGTCCGGGCCCAGCTCCAGCCGTGCGGCGACGGCGGGGAAGCGGTGCGCGAACGCCGTTCCCATCCGCCGGAGATAGCTCAGCTCCTCGCGGTAGTACTGCAGCAGCTCGGCGTTGGCGTCAGCCGGCATCGCCGTTCTCTCCCGATGCCCCGAGCTCGACGGGGAACGTCACCGGCTCGGCCACGCCGTTGACGACGAGCATGCCACTCACCAGGAACGCAACACTGTCTCGCTTCGTCCGCTCGACGATGACGTCGACGCGGGGCCGCCCGAGGCGCGGCTCGAAGGCCAGGATGGCCCGCTGTGCGGCGAGCGCGAGGCGCGTGGTGTCGCCGTTGCTCTGCGCGGCCAGCGCCGTGAAGTCAGGCAGTCCGTACTCCAATACCGTCCGTTCGCGTGGATCGATCGCGTCGATCGCCGGATCGATCCGGGTGTTGAGCAGAGACGCGAGCTCGCGCGCCAGTGACGCGCGAAGCTCGGCCCCTGAAATGACGTGTGCGACATCCGTCCGTCCGTCCGCGTCGGCGTCCATGAGCCGATCGAACAGCGGTGCTCGCGTGGCGCGCGACGTGGGGACGGACGACATGGGACTCACTCCGCGGCGTTGGCGGCGAGATCCCACACGGCCGACGCCGTGCCTTCCTGCGCGCCCTCGGACTTCTGGGCTTTGTAGTCCCACTTGAGCTTCGTGAAGTTGAGCGTGACGGTTTCCGTCGGCATGCCGCCGCCGGCCGAGCCGCCGATCGAGACGCTCGAGACGAGCGTGTTCGTCATGGTGTACACCATGAGCGGAATCACCGTGCCCTGGTCATTCTGGTACACGGTCACCGTCACTTCGCCGCAGTCCTGGCCCTGACAGCACTTCTGGTTGAGCACCGGGGTGGCCTTGTCGAGCAGTTTGGTGATGACGAATTCGCCGACCATCGCCGTGCCCGACGTGCGCTTGGTGTTGCTGGGATCGCCCGTCATCGGCATGGCGACGTTGTGGCTGAACGAGAGCAGCTCGATCTCGTTCAGGTGATCCTTGGTCTTGCTTTCGCCCGGCACGGTGGTGCCGTCGCCGATTTTCATCAGAATTTGTTCAGACATCTTGGTCCTCGAGTATCGGAAAGAGAATCGTCCACGGGGATGGCGGTGTGCGCGCCGAACGACGCGCGCACCGCCGTGATCATCGGATCGTCAGGCCGGCATCACGCCGCCGGCGGCGGCAGCTCGGCGACGAGGCGGATGGATGCCGAGAGCTCCTCGAGCTGGAAGTGCGGCTTGAGGAAGACCGTGGCGTTGTACGCGCCCGGCTTGCCCGGAATCTCCGTGACGTCGACGCGCGCTTCGCGCAGCGGATAGTTCGCCTTGACCGCCTGCGGAGCGTCGTCGTTCAGCAGCACGTATTCCGCGATCCAGTTGTTGAGCAGCTGCTCCACGTTCCCGCGAGTCATGAAGCTGCCGATCTTGTCGCGCATGATGACCTTGAGGTAATGCGCGAAGCGCGACGCGGCGAGCACGTACGGCAGCATGGCCGAGATGCGCGAGTTCGCGTTCGCCTGGTTCGTGTTGTACAGCTTCGGCTTGTTCGCCGTGGCGCCGCCGAAGAACGCGGCGACGTCGGTGCCCTTGCAGTGGCACAGCGAGATGAAGCCAAGATCGTTGAGCTCCTTCTCGCGGCGGTCGGTGATCGCGATTTCCGTCGGGCACTTGAGCGCGATGTCGCCCTGGTCCGTCTGGAACGTGTGCGTCGGGAGGCCTTCGACCAGACCGCCGCCTTCGACGCCGCGAATCGCCGCGCACCAGCTGTGCTGCGCGAACGCGTTCGTGATGCGCTGCGCGAGCGCATATCCCGCGTTGCCCCACAGATACTTCGAGTGATCCGTGCCGTCGACGTCCTCGACGAAGTTCACGCCTTCGGTCGGCTTGGTGTTCGGGCCGTACGGCAAGCGCATGAGAATGTGCGGCAGCGCGAGCGCCACGTAGCGCGAATCTTCCGAGTCACGGAAGGCACGCCACTTGATCAGCTCCGCCGACTCGAACGACTTCGCGAGATCGCGCGGAACGCCGAGCTCGGTGAAGCTGTCCATGTCGAAGAGCTTGGGGCTCGCCGCCGCGATGAACGGCGCATGCGCCGCCGCCGCGACGTTGGACAACTTCTCGAGGAACGCCATGTCCTGCGGATGGCGGCCGAACTCGAAGTCGCCGACCAGCACGCTGAACGGATGACCGCCGAACGTGCCGTATTCCTCTTCGTAGATCTTCTTGAACAACACGCTCTGGTCGAACTCGACCGCCTTCTCGAGATCCTTCTGGAGCTCGTCGCGCGAGGCGTTGAGCAGGCGCAGCTTGAGGCGCGTGCCCGTCTCGGAATTCATGACGAGGAAGTGCAGGCCGCGCCACGACGCTTCCAGCTTCTGGAAGTCGGTCGCGTGCATGACCTGGTTGAGCTGCGCGCTGATCAGCACATCGATCTGCGCAATGCGGGCGTTGATCATCGCCGCGGTGTCGCGGCTGACCGCCATCCCTTCATCCAGCACCTGCGCCGCGAACTCGGCGATCAGGTCGCGCGCGTACGTCGTCTGCACGGGATCGCGCGCCATGCGGCCTTCGTCGATGATGCGCGCCAGGAGACTGCCCGGCTCGGGAGCGAACGTCGAATTCGCCGACGTCGCGGTTTGTGCTTGTGCCATTGCTTCGACTCCTCAAAAGGTGTGGCGAACGCCGGTCTTGGCCGACGGTCGCTTGAGTGGCGTAGGTCAGCTCGCGGGTTGATCGGCCGGGGCGCCGGCGCCCAGGGCCTTCAGTTCCGTCAACCCTTCGGTGTTCGACACGATCTCCTGGAGGAGTCGATCGAGCTCGTCGTTGCCGTCGAGCTTCGTGAGGAGATCGGACAACTTCTGCCGCGCTTCGAACAGCTTGCGCAGGGCGGCGACCTGCTGGATGATCGAGACCGGCTCGAAATCGTCGATCGTGCGGAAGTTCAACTCGACATTCAGCTTGCTGTCGTCGTTCGCGATCTTGTTGTCGACCTGGAACGCGAGGCGCGGCTGAATCGACGTCATGACGTCGTTGAAGTTGTCGCGGTCGATGTTGACGAAGCCGCGCGTCTTGAGCGCCGCCGGCGCTTCGGACGGCTTGCCCGAGAGCTCGGCCATGATGCCGACGACGAGCGGCAGCTCGCGCTTCTGCATCGCGCCGCCGATCTCGACGTCGTAGGTGATCTGAACCCGAGGCGGCCGCACTCGGTCGAGTTTGTGCTGTGTGCTTTCCGGCATCATCACTCCGATGGAGGTAGGAAGAGGAACAGGGACGAGCGACCACAAAGGAAAGGGAGGCTGGGGCGCACCGGCGGCGGCCGCGATCCGAGCTCTCGGGCGTGCACCGCGGGACTGGCCCGCGCGGGGAGATGACCGAGCGACAGGCGACTCATTCGTTCATTCCCAACATTGAATATAAGGACTTTAAATCGTATCCGCTATCGATGAAATGCTTCATCAGCTCGGCCAGGCTCATCCCGCCCCACGCGATCGCCCGCCGCACCAGATACGGCGTCGGACTGTGCGGCTCGATCCGCATGAGCGTGTCGGCCGCCTCGGCGAGCTTGCGATAGGCCTCGGTGCGCGTGGCCGCGTGGTCGGCGGTCGCGCCCAACGGCGCCGCCGCCGCCGCGGGCGGATTCGTGGTTTGAGTCATGACGGCAGTGAGGAGGGCCGAGTCCTGCGACTCGCCCGCGGTGGCCGCCGCCGACGACGGCGACGGTGAGGACGGCGCGGACGACGCGACCGCGGCGCTCGACGCATCCGCGCCGCGTTCATCGACGACGCCGGCGACGAACCGGCGAATCTCCGACATCAGCTCGATCAGCCGAGTGAGACTCGGCGCATTGGCTCCGCAACGGCGGTCGAGCTGCGCTTCGAGCGCACGCGCGTTCTCGATCGCCGCGCCGAGATCGTCGCGATGGCGCGCGAGCACGGCGCGCGGCGTGCCGCCGACGCTGCTCGCGAACTTCGCGACGGTCAGCCAGGCATCGCCGCCCGCCGCGGGCTTCGCCTGCTTGCCCGCACGCTTCGCGACGTTCTCGCGACGAAGCGCCTCGACGCGATCGCCCCACGACCACGCGCGCGAATCGGGATCGCTCGGCTGCGTGAGCGGCACGTCGAGAATGCGCGCCGGCATGCGTTCGTTGATCCATTCGACCGTCGCGATGCGCGCCGAATGATCGTCCTCGTCCGGCAACGGATGCAGATCGGGCCAGTACGTCTCGCACATCGATGCGATCAACGCGAGCCCGGTACGCATGCCGGCGAAACCATACAGCTTCACCCATGCCTCGAGCAGCCACGCCGCGATCTGAATGTCCTTGCTGCGATGCGCCAGGAGATCGCTCGCCAGCGCATGCACCGTCGTCCATTCCGCGCGCTTGAGATCGCGCGCCCAGATGCCCTGCGGCGTCGTCGGATCTTCTTCGCGCCGCGCTTCACGCAGCGCATCGAACGCCGGGTCGTAGCGAAGCCATTCGCCCGCGGGCGCCGTCTCGCTGATCGGCGCGAGCAACGCGGCGAGGTCGGCAAACTCGCGCGTACCCGACGCACGCGGGTCCGCCGCGAGTCCCGCGCTCAAGGCCGCCAGGCGCACCTCGGGCGTGGTCATCGACGATCCTCGGTGCCGGCCGGCGGCGCGACGACAGGGAAGCGAGGCACCGTCAGCTCGGCCTTCGTGTCAGGATGAAAGAGACGCACGCGCACGTAGGCGCGCGTCGTCGACGGCGGCTCGTGCAGTGCGGTGCGCCGCGCGGTGTGCACCGCGAGCTTGAGCGTCGCGCCACCATCGGGGTCCGGCACATCGCTCTCGTACACGCGCAGCAATCGCAGCATCGACCAGACGCCGGTCGTCGTGAACTCGACGCCGTCGTCGTCGAGACGCGCGCCGGGCGGCGCGGGCTCGACGGGAACCAGCGGCGAGCCCGTCGCCCAACGCAGCGCCAGACTCACATCGTCGCCGGCACGCCAGCGACCGCGTCGCGCGGCGGCGGCCGTGCCGAGCGCCGCGTGTTGATCCGCGATGTCAGCGGTCCACTCGGCAATCTGATTCGCGCCCGACTCGCGCGCGCGATTCACGCGGAAGTCGATTTGATAGTCGAACATGGGCGGCCGGTTGGCGGCGGCGCTGTCGAGATAGGCGCTCAGGAACGTGCGCACCTTGGCGAGGTCGCCCAGGAACGCTTCGGCACGCGTGCCGAGGAATCCGTAGGGATCGTCGGTGGGGCCGGTGCGGGCGCCCATCGTTGCGAGCGCGTCATACGCGTGCAGCACGTCGGCAATGTCGGCGGGGGCCGCGTCGCTCGGTGCATCGGGCGCCGCGAAGGGGAACCGCCCCGCGAGCTTCGTGCGGAACGACGTCTGCAGCCGCCCGTACGCGGCGACCATGTCGCGCGATGCGACGTCGACGCACCGGCGCCACACGGCGCTCCACATCGCGTCGCCGCGCTGGGCGAACACGTCGCCGTTCGAGGCGGGGCGCGGCGCACGGCGCGCGCATCCATTCACGTCGACGGAATCGAGCTCCAGGCGGATCATGCTCTCGATGCCGGCGATCGATCCACCGGCCGGCTTGCGATCGAGCCGGTCGACGTCGCTCAGCACCGCGTCCCACGTCCGCAGGGACGCGACGCGCGTCTCGCCGTCGCTTTCGTGCGATTCGAGAAAACTAATTAAAGGTTTAGCAAGCACCGCCGCGGAGCGGACGGTGGCGGCTTCGGACGCGAGGTAGTCGTCGAGCGCGCCGGGCCGCGTCCCGAACCCGACGGCCGAGAACGGCGCACGGCCGTTCCACGCGTTCACCGCGGTCGCGGACAGCCGGTAGCGGCTCGGGAGATCGAGCATCGCGTCGGCGCGCGCCAGAAGCGCGTTCGCGTGCGCGGAGCTCAAGTCCAGCAGCGCGTCGTAGCTGCTCGTCGCGCCGATCGCGTCGAAGACGTCGAGCAGCTGCGCGATGCGCGTCGATGCCTGCGTGAAGGCGTTGACGCGCTCGGTGAGATCGTGCGAGTCGTCGCCGCGCAACGACAGCGCGTGATCCTCGCGCACCCCGCCGGCGACGATGTCCGTCATGGCGGCGCCGAGCTGCACGGTCGCCAAACGCCGCACGCGATTGCGCAGCGCTTCGGGCAACGGGTCGAGGCCGCGCGCCATGAACGTGTCGAACGCCGTCTTCATCGCGAGCGCTTCGTCGAGACGCGCCGGGTCCCACGCCAGCGACACGCCGGCCTCGACGTCCGCGTTGATGGCCCGCGTCGCCGGTGCCTGCATGAACGGTTGACGGAGCAGGGCATCGAGCGCGCGCAACGCGCCGTCGGCCGTGTGCTGGTTGTCGGCGTACGATGGCAGCACGCGACCGGTGAGCTCGTTCTTATAGTACGCCAGCGTGTCGCGCACGGCGGCGGCGAATCCGTCGCCGAACGCGAAGGGCGCGTGAATCGAGTCGAGCGCCTGCTCGACCGGGCTGCCCGAATCGAGGAATGCGCGCAATCCCACGACCGCGTCGACGTCCGCCCGCGCCGCGCGCAGATCGAGTGAATCGGCTGGTTCGTCGGCATCGCTGTCGGCGCCGTTGTCCGCGCCGATGGTCGAGCCGCTCAAGCGCGTGAGCAGCGCCTGATAGGCGTCCCGCGTGAGCTGGCCGGAGCGGCGAAGCGCCAGCGTGCGCATACGCTCATCGATCACGATCGGATGCGCATGCGCCTCGGCGAGCGCGCGACGATAGTAGCCGTCGTTGTCCATGAAGCCGGGCGCGACCTGCTCGCCGTACAGGTAGTGAACGATCGCCGCGAGATCTTCGAGCTCACCCTTGTCGGACTGCGCGAGCGAGTTGAACCGCTCGATGTTGGAGCCGAGTGCGCTGATTTCCGCGAGATACTGCGGGAGCCGTACGTCGTTCCCGTACGCCGCTTCGCGGCCCACGCCGCGCGTCGTCGGATCGGTCAGGCGGCGCGCGCGATAGAGCATACGCGCGCGGAACTCCGGCAGAATGATCGTCTGGAAGCTCAGGCCGATCGCGTCGGTGATGTCGTGATGCAAGGGACTGAGCAGCGTGCCCGGCAGAAACACCGACCACATGTGATTGGTGCTGAGGCTCGCCATGTCGTCGAGCAGGCGGAACACGCTCATGTCTTCCTGCGGCGTCACCGCGGAGACGTTCGAGAACGCGTCGCGCCGCACGCGCATCGCGTGCACCGCCACGTCGATCGTGCGCAGCAGCGGACGAATGCTCGCCTCTTCCGCCTTCACGCCCCGCGACAAGCGCCACGGACCAACCCGCACGCCGTTCACGCCGGCATAGAGCCCGAACGGTCCGCCAAGAATGATGGCGAGCGTCGCGAGTTGCAGTCGCGCGACGACCTTGTTCTTCGACGGAAACACGCGCGGGCCCGGCTTGGCAAGTCCGCGCTCGCCGAAAATCTTTTCCGAGAACAGGTCGGCGACGAAGGCCGGCTTGTGCGGCGGCGCCGTGGCCGCGTCGCCGACGAAGTACAATCCGCGAAGGAACGTGCCGCGCTCGTACGTCGTCGTCTGGAACATGCGCTGCAGGAAGTCGCGCAGCGGCGAGCGCGCGCGGCCCAGGTGCAGCGGCAGCAGGAAGAGCGAATCGCCGTCGCGCGCCGTTTCTTCGCGCGCCAGCACGCCGAACTCCGCTTCCTGTACGCTGCGGAGGAGCGTGTCCATCGCTTCGTCGACCCAGCTCGGCGCGAATGCCGCGTCCGCGCTGTACGGCGACGACCAACCAAGCATGTCGCCATGGCGCTTGGCTTCGAGGCCGCGGCAGAGCTCAGCGAATCCGGGAATGGCGTCGCACTTCGTGACGATGACGTACACGGGCAGGCGCAGCGACAACGACGCCTGCAGCTCGGCCAATCGATCGCCGATGCGCGCCGCCTTCGTCGTGAGCGCGTCCTTGGTGAGCCGTGCGGGGCCAACGAAATCCGCCGCCGGAATCGACAGCACGATCGAGTCGAGCGGGCGTTCGGGGCGGTGCCGCTGCAACTGTCCGACGAGCGCGTGCCACGCGCGGTCGTCGGCGCCGGGACGTGCCGGATTCGACAGCAGATCCCCCGCGACGTCGAGCACGACACCGGTTTCAAAGAACTGGAAAGTCACCGGCGCGTCGTCGCCGCCGGGCGACGAGGCACCAGGCGCCGCGCCCGATGCCGCGCCAAGTCGCGGCGCGTCGATCGAACCAATCAGCGTCGTCTTGCCGCTGCCCGCTTCGCCGACCGACAACACCCACGGCAGCGCCGAGTGATCTTCGGCGGTGCGATACCAACTTCCTAATACGCGGCGAGCCTCCGTGAACGCTCGGCGAACGGCGAGCGCGCCGCCCACTCCCCGGTCCTGCAGATGCGGCGCCGCGGACGCGGGTATCGCCGCCGCCGGCGCACCGGCCGCGCCCGCCATCGCGGCGGGAACCATCGGCGTCTTCGCCCGCGCGGCACGCAGCACGATGAACGCGATCGCGACGAAGATCAGGACGCCGAGCAGCGTCAGCGCGATCACCCACGGTGATATCGCGCTCATTGCGACACTTGGACGGTATCCGCGACTTCGCGGCGAATCTCGGAGTTGATCTGCCGCAGCTCGCTGGTCAGGCTGCGCCAGATGATGAATGCCGCGGCGATGTATACGATCGCGGCGCCCGCGAAGATCAGCGTCCATCGCCGCACCAGCGGCAACCGGGTGGGCCGCGCCGCGCCGGCGGTATGATCGTACGGCTGTGCGGACAGCACGGCCGGCACGCGGCTCGGATCGCGCTGGAAGACGAAGCGATAGAGCTTCTGCCGATATTCGCGGAGCGCCGGATCGCCCGTGCCGCGATACTGCCCCTCGAAGCCCGCGCCGAGTGCGACGAAATACACCGCCGCGAGCTCCGCGGAGACTCCAGTGCGGCGCGACAACAGCTTGTCGATGCGCCGGAAAATCTCTTCGCCCGCGATCTGCGAGCGAAACACCGACTGCTCGAGCAGGAAGCGCAGCCACGCCTCGCGGCCAATCCAGTCCGTGGCCAGGAACGTCTCGTCCGCGATGGCGGCCATGACATACTGCGCTTCGCCGAACAGCGCCGCGCCGTATTCGCCCGCCTTGACACTCGCATCGAGTGCCAGCTGCTCCATCAGGTGTTGAAGCTGCTGGCTGATCCCGCGCGCTATTTGCGCTGCGCCGTGCTCCGGCGTGTACTCCGACGGCTCGATCGGCAGCAGCGAGCCGGGATCGCGCACCGCGAGGTCACGAAGGCGAACGACCTCGGCGAAGAATTCGCGGAAGCTCGCCAGCAAGAACGAACGCTGGGGATCGAACGGACCTCCGTCGACGCCCGCGTCGGGCGCGGTCGCGCGCTTCGCGTCAGACGCCGGCGGCGCGGTGCGCGCGTCCAGTGTATCAGCTTTCGCTGTGAGGTCCGGCGGCGCCAGCGGCCGCTCTTTTTCAAGCCCGAGTCGCAACATAAAGCACCAGCTCGTCAGGACGCCCTTGGCCGGAATCTCCAGCGCCGAGCACCTGAAGTACTTCGCCTGCTTCGATGTAATGCGCGTCCGCCGCAATGCTGACGACGACTTCACCGCGCCGTGGCGCGATGCCGACGGTATCCGGCGCGTCGACACGCGTGCGCGCCGCACCACGCACGCGCCGCTCGCGCAGCGCCGTCATGCGTGTCTTCGAACCGATGAGAGAACTGTCGATCCACGCCGCGAGATCGCTCTCCGGCACGGCCGACGGGCCGACGGCGCCGACGACAAGCCGGCCGCCCGCCAACCACTCCGGCTCGATCGCGAGCTCGAAGCCGCCCTCGATCGGACGAAACGGCACCGGCCGGAAATCCTCATGAATGACATCCAGCACGCCGTTGATGTACTCGGCGACCTGATCGAACGTCTGGCGCAAATTGCGATGGTCGTAGGCGTCGAGGACCGGGGGCACGAGGGCCGTGCCGATTCCAGCAACCTGCCCGACGAGTCCGCAGAAGCCGAGAAAGATCGGATACGGATGTGTAACGCCGGTTCGCACCATCGCCTCGACGGGCGGCAGCCCGCACGCGAGCGTGTGCGCCATGAGCTGCGTCTCGAGCACCAGCGGACGCTTCGCCGTGGCCGACGCCGCTCGCGCGCGATCCGCGAGAAACACGGCCTTTTCCCGAACGCGCTTGAGCGCGCGCGCGCACAGCTGGCCGAGCGCCGTATCCTCACCGACGTGAAGCAGCGGGGGGATGTACTCGGTGAGCGAGTATGACTCGTCGCGATAGACCACTTCGGCGAGCGGAAAGCTCACGTACTTGTCGGGCGGCGCGTCACCGGCCATCAGCATGATGCGCGGCCGCAGCCTCGGCACGACGAGCTCACCCTCTCCCGTGTTCAGATCGGGAATGGGCGCACTGACATATGATGAGTACCGCGCGAACTCGCCCGTCGCCTGCGCGGCACCGCGCGCCGCCGGCACCGTGAGGTAGACCATGAGGCGGCCGCCGCGATCGAGACCGCGGCTCGCGACATCCAGCGTCAGGCTGTTCGGATCGCCCTCGTGGTACGATACGGCCAAACCATCGGGCATGACCGCTTCGAGCTCGATGATCCGCAGCGTTCCGTCGAGCAGTTGCGTGGAATCCAGGCGCAGCCGACGGACACCCCAATGGAAGGGGGCCGCCCCGAGCATATGGTATTGAAGCAGCGCGTCGGTCCGCGCCGCGAGCTGCTGAAAGTGCTGCGGCGCGAGGAGCATTCCCTCGTGCCACTGAATTGCATCAGGAACCGGCGGAGCGCGCATCAGGGAGCCGCCGTGACAACGAAGTCGCGATCCTGGAACGTGACGCGAGCGCGCGACCGCGCATCGAGCCGAGCCCGGTGCGGTCCGGGCGAGCGATAATTCGCGAACAGCAGCAACGCAAGACCACGCTGGAACGGAAGCTTGCGCAGGTCGACGCGCTGGCCGGGGACCAACTCCCACGCCTGCGACGCGAAGCCTGTCGGGAAATCGTTACGCAACTGCTGGCGCGACGCAAACCACTCGGCAGCGGTCATCGTGACCAGTGTTTTTAAAAGAGTAGGGTCGTATACCATCACTGCTTCGACCGGCGTCGGCCCATTGTCATTCGCCGCCGGCGTCGCGACGAGCTCGAGCTCGTTGGTACGCACAGGCCCACGATGTAGCAGACACGCGTTCAGCCCGGCTGCGAGGAGAAGTGCGACGAATCCCGGCGGGGGACGACGCGCTACGAGATGGCGAAGTCGCGGGGTCACTTTTTAGAAAACAGGAGAGGCGCGCCGAGCATCCGGCGCGGGACGGCGAATATGAAGGCGGGTCCAGATCACCGCAAGCGCTTGAATTGCCGAGTGTCCGCACAGCTAGCTGGTTTGCGCGTCAGGCGATAGGTTTGGGCGCGCTTTACCTCTCGCTGTCGTTTTCCCTTCCTCGACATGCTTAAGCATCTCACGATTCGCGGACGCCTGGGCTTGCTGCTCGCCGTCACCGCGACCTCGATCGTCCTCGTCGCCTCGTTCGGCATGTATGTGTCGGATACCAGCGAGTCGGCCGTCAACGACATGTTTCAGTACCGCGTGGTCCCCCTGCGGCAGCTGAAAACGATCGCCGACATGTTTGCGGTCAACATCGTCGACAACGCCCACAAGGCGAACAACGGGAACGTGCCGTGGCCGCAGGCGCTCGCGGCGGTCCGCGCCGCCCGGCGCGTCATCGACACGACGTGGCGGCAGTATTTGCCGAATTACGAGTCGACTGAAGAGCAAACGCTCATGGGTCGCGTGGTGCCGCTCCTGGCCCAGGCGGATACGTCGACCGCCCAGCTCGAGCGAATTCTCGCCGCGCACGACGTCCCGGGACTCAAACGCTACGTCGTCGAGGATCTGTACCAGCACATCGACCCGATCTCCGCGGTCATCAACCGCATGGCGAATCTCCAGCTCGAGATCGCCGAGCACCAACACCAGGTCGCGCACGAGCGGTACGTCGCGCTGCTGCGCCTCGTCATCATCATCGCGCTGCTCGCGATGGTCGTGGCCGTGGGCCTCTGCGCGCATACGGTCCGACACATTACGAAATCGTTACAAGTGGCGGCTGACGCCGCCGACCGGGTCGCCGCAGGCGACCTCGAGCAGGAGATCGAGGTCATGACACGCGACGAAGTCGGTCATTTGCTCGAGTCCATGCGAAGCGTGGTCTACTCCGAACGAAACATGACCGCCGCCGCCGAGCTGATTGCGCGCGGCGATCTCACGGTCGATGTACAGCCGCGCTCGGATCGAGATACCCTCGGCAAAGCCTTTGCCTCGATGACGTCGCGGCTCGCCAACGTGATCGGTCAAGTGCGCGGCGGCGCGGAGACGCTCGCCAGCGCGTCGAATCAACTCGCCGCCACCGCGCAGGACCTGGCGTCGGGCGCCGAGACTCAGGTGACCGGCGTGGACGCCACGGCGCGCGCGCTGACACGCATCGGCGCGGCAATCGACCTCAGTGCGCGCAATACCGGCGAAGCACAGCAGCTCGCGACCCGCGGCGCCACGGAAGCCGAAGCCACCGCGCGTGCCGTGCGTGAAGCGGTCGTCGCGATGCAGGCCATTGGTGAGAAAATCTCATTAATCGACGATCTCGCCACGCAGACGAACACGCTGGCGCTCGTCGCCGGCATCGAGGCGGCGCGGGCGGGCGATCATGGCCGCGGCTTCGCCGAGGTCGCGAGTGAAGTGCGCAAGCTCGCGGAGCGGGCGCGAATCGCAGCCGCGGAGATCGCGACCCTCGCGTCGTCGACGGCATCGTCGGCGGATTCCGTCACGCGCCAGGTCGAGGCGCTCGTTCCATTCAGCCGCGCCGCCGCGGAGCTCGTCGGAGACGCGAACAACTCCGCGCGCGAGCAGGCGAAGGCCGTGGACGAAATCGATGCCACAATGGCGACGGCGCAGCGCGTGGCCGGCGATTCCGCCGCGGCGATCGAGGAGCTTGCCGCGACCGCGGAAGAGTTGTCGTCGCAAGCGTCGGCGCTCGAGGAGCTCGTGTCCTACTTCCAGCTGGACGAAAGCGGTGCGCGACGGAGTGTCATCTCCGTCGGTGCGCCTCGCACGAGCGCCGCGTTCCATTTGCCGTCGACGATCGGCCGCAACGTTCCGGTATCGCGCTGATCGAGTTGGTCAAGTTGACCAACCTGACCAACTCCGGCAACGAGTCAGCGCAGGATTTTCGCCTGCGTTGAATCCGTGACGCTGCTCGGCGGTGCGCTGACGGCGTGTAGGACTTCGCGCAGCGCGTCGGGCTGCACGCTCACTTCGCCCCACAACGGATGGTCCATCGCCAGGATCAGGAAGATGACCACCGCGATCATGCCGCTCGCGAGCATCGACAGCAGCAGCTGCGCGCGAAACATCTCCGTGCGGAAGAAGAACGTGAATCCGATCGTGACCATTCCGCCAAGCACGACGACGAGCCACGTCACCGCGTCGAGACCCTTCGTGCCGGTGAGGACACGAAGCCGCCGCGCATCCTCGAACTCATTCAGTTTGCCGACAATGATCGGCTTGAGCAGCGTTTCATTCGGCGTCGTCGGCACGTAGGCGATCAGTTCCTGATCGAGCGTCTGGCTCGCCAGCTCCGTGCGCGGGCTGCGCGCATCGCGGCTGAGCGCCGGCCATTCGTCGCGCACGGCGAAGTCCACGTAATCGCGGACGAGGTCTTGAAAGTGTGCACGCGCCGCCGGTTGATAGCCGGCCACGCCGCGATACACCCCCGCCAGCGCATTGGCTTCCTGCTGCACGGCGACGTCGACGCTCGACGAGCCGTTCCACGCGCCGACGGCGATCATCGCGAGCAGCACCGCGTACGCGACGCCGGCGATCGACAGCATGTACCCAACGGTCTCATTCTCGGAGCGCGGCCACGAAAGCACCCAGCGGCGAGCGATCAACGTGCCGCCGACGGTGTATGACCACACGATCACGAGCAGGAGGGCGGCGAGCGCCCACAGAGGCATCTCATAGATCCATAGCACGCGACAACGGTACCGCCTGGGACAGGATCAGGCAATTGCCGCCGTCGCCAGACGCCGTGCAGGGCTGTAAAATTGGGACATGACGAATTCCGCCCGGCGTAGCCGGGCCGCGATTGCCGCGCTGTCCGGACTAGTGCTGATGGCGCCGGCCGGTCGTGGATCGACGGCTCGACCGTCGCGAAGACCAGCCACGGGCCGCATCGAAGGCACCGTCGAGATCTCGACGGCGCTGTCCGCGCGCCGGCCGCAGTTTCGTCCGTACGCGGAGCCGGGCACCGGTTCGACGCCGCCTCCGGCGCCGCGCGATCCGATCGCCGCGGAGCTGCACAACGTCGTCATCTATCTCGAGGGCGACATGGGGCGCGCGGGCGAATCGGCGCCGCACGGACGCGTCGCGCAGCACGACGAACGGTTCGTGCCGCATGTGCTGCCCGTTCTCCAGGGCACGACCGTCGACTTCCCGAACGAAGACGACGTGTATCACAACGTCTTTTCGCTCTCGGCGGCGGCCGGCCCCAAGGGGTTCGATCTCGGCCGCTACCCGAAAGGGCAGTCCCGCTCGGTAACCTTCGATCGCGCGGGAACCGTGCAGGTGTTCTGCCACATTCATTCGGATATGAGCGCCGTCGTTCTCGTGCTGTCCAATCCGTTCTTCACATCGCCCGACGATACCCACCACTTCGCGATCGGCGACGTGCCCGAGGGCGACTACGTCATCGTCGGATGGCACGAGCACATCAAGGCGGTCACGCGGCGCATTCACGTCACCGCCGGCCAGACGACTTCCGTCGATTTCAACATTCCGCTCCCGCAGGGCGGGCGGTAATGCAGTGAGCGCACCCGTGTCGGTGCTCACGCGCATTCGCCGCAGCTCGCTCAGCCTCAAGCTCGCGGCGCTCGGCGCCGCGGTTACGGCGGCGGTGCTCGGGCTCGCGCTGTTCGCGCTCAGCAGAGAGGTGCGCACGAATACGCGCGTCGTGTTCACGGAGCAACTCGCGCGCAACCAGCGCACCATCCAGCAACTCCAGGCGCGCGACGCCCGGCAACTGCTGTTCGCCGCGTCCGTCATCGCGGACGCCTCGCAGATTCGCGCCGACATGAACACGTATCAATACGAGCGCAATGCGGCGGGCACCGACCGCCGACAGCTCGTGAACATGCTCGAGGACGAGCTGCGCAACGATCTGCGAAACGTCGATGCTGATTTGCTGGTCGCGACCGACGATTCCGGCCGCGTGCTCGCGCAAGCGGGTCGGCGCGGGGCGAGTGTCCCGTATCACGCGAGTCTCTTGTCGCTCGCCGCGGTTCGCCACGCCATCGACCCAACCGCGCCCGCCGACACCGGCGCGGTCGCCGTGCTGCGCACGGATTCGGGCTACGTCGAATCAGCCGTCTACCCGCTCGTGCAGAACGGCTTCACGCTCGGCGCGCTCGTGCTGGGACGCCGTCTCGATGCGTCGTTCGTCGCAAGCGAGAGTGCAACGGCGAGCGCCGCGGTCGTGCTCACGGCGAACGGCGGAGTCGTTGCCGCGAGCGACAGCGCACTCGCCAAGCCCGCGATCGCGTCGGCGCTCGACGCCCATCGCGCCGAGAGCTCGTCGACCGTGACGTTGGACGGCGCCGACTATGTGGTTGCTCCCGTTACGCTCGGCGAAACGCAGGACCACGGCGTCGTGCGACTCTGGATGTTGCAGTCGCTCAGCCAGCGCGTCGCCGCGCTGACGCAGCCGCTCCGCCGCGACTTCCTTGTATATGGTGCCCTTGCGGTGTTGCTCGCCGCGTTCGGCGCGGTGTTCGTCGCCGGAACGGTGCTGCGCCCATTCAAGCGATTTGTCGGCTACATGCGCTCGGGTGCGGCCGCCGAAGAGCGGCAAGGGCGATTCGATGCGTCGAATGTCGCTCGCGAAGTCCGATCGCTCAACGACTCGTTCAATCAGGTGATGGACTCGCTCGCGCTTCGCCGCCGCGAGCTCGAGGAACGCGGCGCCGAGCTGGTCGCGGCGAACGTCGTGCTCACGGACGAGATCAGCGAGCGGGTGCGGGTGGAGCAGGCGTTGCGCGAGAGTCAGGCGCAGCTGCGCCAATCGCAGAAGCTCGAGGCGATCGGCACCCTCGCCGGCGGCATCGCGCACGACTTCAACAATCTCATAACGGTCATCTCCGGCTACACGCAGCTGGCGCTGATGCGCACGAATCGCACGAGCCCGGAGGCGGAAGATCTGCGCCAGGTCATCGAGGCGTCGGATCGCGCGGCGAATCTCACGCATCAACTGCTGGCGTTCAGCCGCAAGCAAGTGCTGCAGCCGACCGTGCTCGATCTGAGCGACGTGGTGAAGGGCATCGCGCCGATGCTGCGTCGCATCATCGGCGATCACATCGTCCTCGAGATCACGGCGCAGGAGCCGCTGGCGCGCGTGCGCGCCGATCGCGGACAGCTGGAACAGGTGCTGCTCAATCTCGCGGTGAACGCGCGCGATGCGATGAGCGGCGGCGGTACGCTGCGGCTCGGTACGCGAAACTCGCCGGACAACCGCGCGGTGCTTCTGCAGGTGTGCGACACGGGCGCGGGCATGAGCACCGACGTGAAGGAGCGCATCTTCGAGCCGTTTTTCACGACGAAAGAGCCGGGGAAGGGTACCGGTCTCGGGCTGTCGACGGTGTACGGCATCATCAATCAGTCGGGCGGCACGGTCGCGGTCGAGAGCGAGTTGGACCGCGGCACCACGTTCACCATCGCGCTGCCCGCGGCCGAAGCCGTGGCGACGTCGGACGTCGCGTCGATGGAGGAAGAAGATTTGCCGCGCGGCGTCGAGACGATTCTCATCGTCGAAGACGCGGAAGACGTGCGCATCCTCGCGCGGCGCACGCTCGAGGAGCGCGGCTACACGGTGCTCGTCGCGCGCAATGCGAACGAAGCGCTCGAGATCGCGGTGGCGCGGCGCATCGATCTGCTGCTCACCGACATCGTCATGCCGCATACGAGTGGGCCGCAGCTCGTCACGAAATACCTCGCGATGCACCCGGCCACGATCGTGATCTACATGTCAGGCTACGCGGATGACGCCTTGTCGCAGTACGAGCTCGATCCCTCGACCGTGTTCCTCCGCAAGCCCTTCACGCCCTCGGGGCTCGCGCGCACGGTGCGCGCGGCGCTCGACGCACGTCGCGTCTCGGCCGACGTCGGCACCGCGGCGGACTGAGCCACCGATCATGCGTATTCGCATTCTCTCATCAATCGCCCTGGCGGTTTCGACGTTCGGGTTCGCGCCGCGCGCCCAGGCACAGTACGGTGGCGGAGGCAACGGCGGCTCCGTGTTGCTGCAAGGCATCGTCGACGGCGAGTTCTGGTCGACGAATGCCACGTCGAGCCTGCTCACGAGAAACTCAGGGAAGCCCGCCGGCCTCGTTCGAGGCCAATTGTGGGGCGCGTACCAGCCCACGAATTCGCTCGTGTTCTACGCGCAGGGCGAAGTGGAAGCCGGTCCGGCGCGGCTGGAACAAGGCGCCGAGGCATACGCGGACCAACTCGGCGCGCGGTACATCGTGTCGCCGGCGCTTTCGATCGACGCCGGCCGCTTCACGCCGATCATCGGCACGTTCGCGTCGCGGCATTTCTCGACGCGCAATCCGCTCATCGGCGAGCCCGACGGCTATACCGCCGATTATCCGATCGGCGCGAAGATTTCCGGCGAAGCGGCGCACTTCGATTATCGCTTCGCGATGGTCAGCTTGCCGACCACGCACGCGCTCTACGAACCCGATCCGACACCGCGCCTGCGTCCCGCGATCGGCGGCGGCTACACGCCGTTCGTCGGGTTGCGCCTGGGCGCCTCGTTCACGCATGGCTCATATCTGAATCGCGATACGCCCGCGGCCGCGTTGAACGGTCGCGCGTGGAGCGATTACAACCAGACCGTCGCGGCCGCGGACGTCGAGTTCTCGCGCGGCTATTTGGACACGCATTTCGAGGCGGCGCGCGGCAGCTACGAGGTGCCGGGCCAGGCGTCGAACATCGTCGGCTTCACCTACTATGGAGAGGCACGGTACACGATCACGCCGCGTCTCTTCGTGGCGGCCCGAGTCGAGCGCAACGACTATCCGTTCATTCACGAAGGGAACGGCAGCGGCTGGACGGCGCGGCTCACCGACTTCGTGGATGGCGAGGGCGGCCTCGGCTATCGCGTGACGGCGAGCTCCATCGTCAAGGCAACTTTTCGAAGCGATCGCTGGTGGTCGCACAGCTACCCGGACGGGCAGGCGTTCGCCATGCAGTGGTCGCAGGCGTTCGATGTGATGGATTGGGTGGATCGGGTGAAAGGGTATTGAGCGCTGGGCGCTGGGCGATGGGCGATGGGCGATGGAACACCCGCCCAATCGATTGACCCTGCCTACGCGCTCGGTTAATCTTCTAGGCTCGAACGAAGCCCCTAAGGGCTCGTAGCTCAGGTGGTTAGAGCGCACGCCTGATAAGCGTGAGGTCGGAGGTTCAACTCCTCCCGGGCCCATTGCATACGCCGTAAGCACTTAGCTGCTTGCGGCGTTTTGCTTTTCCAAATGGCAACGGGTACCAAAACCCAACTAACGGGTACCGACTGCCAGTTTGGCCAGCGCGGAGCGCTGCGCGTTTTCGTCGGGCCGCAGGTACACGGCCACGACCGTTCCTTGGTTTTTCCAGCCCCCAAGGTCCTTTAGCTCGCGCAACGGCACGTCACGCAGGGCATTGGCAAAAGCCCGACGGAACGAGTGCCAACCGTAGCGCTCGCCGGCTGGAACCCCGGCCGCATTGCGCAGGGCAGGCCATAGCTCCTGCACAGCGCATTCACGCGGCATTGGCTTCTTTGGGTCGGTTTCGTGCGGGAATACCCATGCGTCGCCGATTGCACCAACCCGCGACCGTTCGCGCTTTAGAAAGGCGTTTAGGTCGGAATGCATCGGGTTTCGGTGCTCATACCCAATCTTGTCCACCTCGGCGCGCCAACGAATCGTACCGCCCTCGGTGTCGATATCCGACCAACGTAGCTGCCGGATAGCTCCGGAACGGTGCCCAGTATACCACGCGAGCATTACAAACCGTTCTGCTGTGGCCGAATGTTCTTGGGCAGCGCGGAGAAGCGCCGAACACTGCTCGGGAGTGAACATCGGCCGCTGTGGACTTTCTTCCCGAGGCAGCTTCAGTCCGCGCAACGGATTTCGGTCGAGCAGGTAGCCGGTACCATCGCCGCGAGCACGTTCAGCCCAGTTCAGAACGGCGAGCAACAACTTCAAATCCTGTTCGACGACTCGTGCGCGCACCGGAGTAAACACGATCTTGCCCTTGTCATCGCGCTTGTACTTCGGCGCCAGCTCGCCCGACAATCTGCGTCGGATGAAGCTCTGCCAGTCACGCACGTTCAACGAATCGGGCCGGCGATCACTACCGAAGCACGTCAGGAACAGCGGCAGCGTACGCCGATCATGTCCCTTGGCGCTTCCTGATTTCTTCTGCGGGGTGACCTCACGTTCGTAGATGTCAAAAAGCGTTTGCAGCGTTAGTACCGCGCCCGCTGCCGGCCGAGCACTGTCAGGGCTCAACCGTGATGCTACCTCTTCGGCTTGCCGAATCGCGCGGTCGTGGTCCGAGTGCCCGAGTGACTTCTTGATGCGCTTGCCGTTCTCTCGGTAGTCGATCCAGAACGAGTTGCCTTTCGCCGGCCACGCAAAAACCCGAATGCGATTCTTGCCCTTCTTGCCGGTGACGTACGACCACATCTCGCGATCCTGCGCCGGAGAGCGCTCCTGTATTGTCATGGGGTTTTCTCCCGTGCAATGACAGAAGCCACTACCGCCGTGGGGTGAAATTTAGCGCGGTGTTTAGAGTTTTGTAAAGGAGCCACGTAACCGGGCTTTGTCGGTATGTGGACCTTTCTTATGCGCGGCTTGCCTTTACGCCCTGCATTTTCGATCCGGCCAGCGGCGACCATGCGCTGGAGTGCGTCGACAGAATAGCCCCCGATGAGCGAGGCTTCTGCTAGCGTGACACTCTCCTCTGCACTTTGGAGAGAAGCATCGAGTTGATCCGCGGCATCGCGAAACGCTTGTGCTGCTGCTGGAGCGAAACGTTCAAGCTCTGCAGCGCACGTCCGCCAATGAGCAGGCAGTCCCGAGATCATCATGTGTCGTCATGTGCTCCAATTCTCCTATAGTAGGGTAGATGAATAGTGAGGTGAAAAGCC
This sequence comes from Gemmatimonadaceae bacterium, assembly GCA_035606695.1. Classification (NCBI taxonomy): domain Bacteria; kingdom Pseudomonadati; phylum Gemmatimonadota; class Gemmatimonadia; order Gemmatimonadales; family Gemmatimonadaceae; species Gemmatimonadaceae bacterium. The sequence continues at coordinate 94,723 of DATNEW010000034.1, read as the reverse complement.
GCTCTCTCAGAGTTAGGTGCTGCTCCTTGAGCCGTGGCCTTCACGAACGAGGCGGTACATGTTTTCGACTTCTCCCGTCACCTTCACAACGCTGCCGCGAATCAGTAAGCGACGAAGCGCTTCACCGGAGTTTGCTCGCTTGCCCGGCATCGCGTCGAGAATTGCTTGACGACTCGCGTTCGGATGATCTCGCAGGAAGGTTCTTACGAGTTCGCCACGCTCACCAATAGATATCGCATGTTGTGCCGCGTTTGCGCGTGTGATTCGACTGAGTGTCATGAGTGTTCCTATATAGTGTGTGTGCGCCGCCCGCCCTATCCATAGGGGCGGGCGGACCCGGCGCACTGAATCGGTTTGTCGCGCAGCGCACTGGATGGCGCACTCGTATGCAACCGCGTGGGCGAGTGCGCTGATGTGTCGGGCGGATTCCGGCGCATTGGCGCACTCCTGCTGGGGAGAGAATGCGCCAACTGTCCGGCGCACTGTCGGCGAGTCTTGACGTCATGGCCGTCAGACGAGCGAGTACATGTAGGCGCGGCGAGCGCCCTTTTCGCGAACGAGCGTGCCGCCCTTGACCAGATCTCTGAGCATTCTGCGGAGACGTTCCCTATCTCCCCGAATTGCGGTTTCGACTGCGCGTTGGCTAGCGGGCCCGTGGCTTTCAAGAAACTGGCAGACTCGGTGCGCGAGACTTGCCGCAGGGCTGGGTACAACGGAATAGGTTCTCCCGTCCCACCCAATCCTCACCTCTTCCACGCCTGTCATCCGACCCCTGGAATCGAGCTCTCTCTCCCTAGATGGCGCGCCCGCGATCTGCGAGAGAATCACTATTTGGTCAACCGTCGCGCCGATCGAGGTTGAGTCACGATACTCCTTTGGCGAGTTCTTCGCGGTATGATGGACCAGCACGATTGCCGCGTCGTGCGTTCTGGCCAGCCGTTTGATGCGCAGCAAGATTTCGGGCCACTCGGTTGAAGAGAATGGATCTCGCACTCGAGCGAAATTCGAGAGAGTGTCGATGATGACGAGAGCTGGCTTCGTGTGCTCAACGGTTCGTTCAAGCTCCGCGAGTCGTTCGCTCAGTGAACCGGACGGGTACAGGAGTGCGATCCGGTCACGGCTAGCACCGATTGGCAAGAACCGGGTTGCCACATCCGCTGTGTGCTCTTCATCCGCGCTTATCCAAAGAACAGGCGCGGGCCTCTCGCATGTGTCCGCTCCAAGGAACTGTTTTGCCTGAGCAACGGCTTTGGCAGCGGCGGCTAGTAGAGTGGACTTGCCCGCTTGTTTTTCTCGCCCGGCAAGCAGCGTTACGCGACCGCGCCATGCGATGAGAGGCACAAGCGCCGTCGGCTTTTCCATCAGCTCGGGATTGTCCATAACAAATCGCAACGAGGGGAAGAATCGTTGTTCCGTATGATTCGGTGTGATGCTCGTCAGACCCGCGGCGTTGATGGCGGCCGCGATCGTGCGCTTCAAGTACGAGCGATGTCGATCCCACTTTTCTCGTTTGAGCGCCGACCGCCGCATTAAGCGCTCGATTCGCTCGAGGTCTCCGCCAACGACTTGCACGAACATGCAGGCCAGTTGGTAGTCGCTTTCGCTCTGCGTCTTCGGTGCCCGCGTCTCGCCCGCAACGAACAAACGATGAAACTCCGATCTGTTGATCGACGCAGCGAGCGCAATCACCTCGTCATCTTGCATTTGTAGGTTGTGGCGGGGCACGTCGATCGTGGTGCCAGGGACTGACGGCGTTAGATACCGCCGAATCAACCAATCCAATCCCGACCGCGAACGCGCAATCCGGCGCCGCGCCTCGTGCACGTGGCCCGTCATCATGAAGTATCGAACGCGCTCGTATACCTCTATCGCGGCCTTCTTACCGCCCGCCATGCCAATTAATCGATCAAACTTGTGCCGAATTCCGGACGGCAGACGCCCCTTAACGACGATGTGAAGGCCGGTGCCTGACTGGGACAGCTCCGTGTACGAAGACAGAACCTTGACGATTCGTTTTGCCCATTTTGCAATCTCGCCGCTGTCGGGATTGCGACACCCGTCGAGATCAACTCCGACATACGGGTCGGCATCGGTAAACACGAATCCGATTCCGGCGAATCCCTTGGCCCGCGCCAGCCCTCGTGCCTGCCGGTACGATAGCCAAGTCTCGGGATCAGCGTGGCTCGCGCGGGTTTGCTCGTCGCAATACGGCACCTTTGCCGGCTTGCTCGGCTGACTTGGATTCGGTTCGAATCGAACTGCCACCCACTGACGCAGGCGTCGCAACTCCTTCGGGATTTGCCCAGAGTGCAGGACTCGTTCGGTCTCAGCTGTGTCGGGTCTGCGATTTCCGCGCGCGAGCATTTATGGCCTCTCTGCATTTCGTAAGGAAGTGGTTGTCGGTGTGAGCGTTGCGGCGATCCTTCACGGCAGAGAGGCGCGTGCCCAATGCTTTCGCACAGTTGGGCGCCTGCTCACATCGACATTCCAAAACTCTAATAACTACGAGTCGAACTCTGACATAGCAAAACGCTAAAAACACAAGAGCGCCGCTCAGCGATTGCTGAGGCGACGCTCTCCTAGCTATAAACCCGCAGGGTTTGGGTCGAACAGTTTTTGCGGCCCCGGTCCGGCCGCACCCACCCAATTTACGCCTGCTGCCCTCGCCCGCAAGCAGGCTGGCCCCACGGCCGGCTAGGGGGTTTGAGGCCCCAGCGAGCCGTTTAGGGGCTTTAGTAGACGGTTTGGGGAAGCCACCAGCCAGTACCCGCAGCTAATTGTATACAAAGCCTAGCCACGCCTGCCTTGCCCGCCACACGTGCTTCGGCCGGACTGCCCTATTAGTGCGTTTTCTCCTCGGCCGTGCGGATCAACTCGTGTGGCTTCCTGCCAAGCGCCTTGGCTAAGGCTGCGATGACTTCCAGCGACGGCGATTTGAGGCCGCGTTCGAGTTGGGAGATGTAGGTCGGATGGATTTTGGCGCGCAGGCCCAAGCGCTCTTGGGACATCCCCAGCCGCTTTCGCTCGCCGTTAATCACCGCACCGAACGCTTTGGTTAGCGCCTTCTGCCGTCGCATGCGGCGAAGGTGCCGGAACTGGCTCAAACGCTCTATAGACTATAGTCTTGAAACAACCGTAGCCTAAGACAATAGTCTTGAACGACATACCCCGTCCCGGAGCAGCAATGATCTTCCAGGCTTACCAGATTCGGGCGGTCTGCCGCGCCGTCCTCGTGCCACTGATGCTGACGACGCTTGGCGCAGCAAAGGCGCAGTCCCCGAGCCAGCCCCTTGCCGTGGATTTGAGGGCGGGCACGCTCAACGGGCGACCAATTGCTGATTGGACGTTAGACGCTATTACGGATGCGGTCGGTCGCCCATCTGCCGTCAGTCCCGGCGTCGAAGGCATCACCGGCCCGCAGCTTCAGTATCACCTCCAAGGGCTCAGCTTTTGGTTTCGTCCCAAGCAGCAAGATCCCGGTCAGCATCTATCCACACTGACGGTGCACCTCACGCGGAAGTGGGACTCGGACCATACTGCTTGGTATCAGGCTTTTGCCGGATCGCTCACCCCGTCGGTAGATGCCAATTGGAAGCAGTCGCGGCTTGAGACGGAATTCGCTGCACTACATCCAACCGTCAAGACCGCCGAAGACGCGCAGCGCGAACTGCGCCGGTCAGGGCTGGCCGGCTTCGCGAACGCCGCGTCAAACGATTTCCTGAACGTGACAGTCGGCGCGCTTCAGATCTCGTTCGCGCTCGAACCGAACACGAAGTTCGTTGAATTCGTTGTCATGCGCGCCGTGCCGGACTCTGCCAAGTAGTATTTGTTAATGCCAACGCGCGCTGCTCATCGGGCACAGAAGGCCAGGCGGTTGATCAGGGCCGCGTACCGCGACGACCCAACGTTCTCCGCCGAACGCGCGTTACGATACGAATTGCTCGGCGAACAAACGGCACTGGTTCGACTCAAGCATCCTGAGGCAGGCCACTTGGTCGACGTGCGGCTTGCTCAGGAGCAATCGACCGGCCGTGTCATTCGGCTTTTGCGGGATAACCGTTCAGAATTCAGGTCGATGCATGAAATGCTGGAATACTTTGAACGATTGTATGGCGCCTACGGTGGCCCGAACGGCGAGCCGGCGACAACGATATCGAAAAATGAACCGCGAACTGGCCCACTGCCGCAACGCGGCGGGCTTAAGCTGCTGAAGTAGATGCGTGTGCGCATGCGAAGTCACCAACCCGAGTGGAAGATCAGCGCTGCGACGCGCACGGTCGATCGCGGCGGGACGTCCATCCGGATATTTGAGTTCTGCGCCGACATCACGGAGTATCGCAGCGTGCTTATTCTCAGCGACGGCTGGGAAGTGTTAGCGGAGACGGACCAGTTTCCTGAGAATTGGCGAGATCTGTCGTTCGACGCTCTGCTCAGCCTTTTGGAATCTCATACACGGCGAAACCCGTGTACGACTTCGGACGGCGCGACGATTTGACTTGAGTCGCGTTCTTGTGATGGTGGAACGGGAATGGCTCGAAGGTAGAATGGTGGCGTGTCTGATGGCCCCCTATTGAGCCGGCTTCTGAGTCCAACGGATCGGGAGCACACGACTGTCGACCGAGCCGCGAATGTGGTCCGCGCACTAGCGGTTGATCCGGCGCTCCGTGACCGCGTACGCTGCGATGACGAGGGCGTTGTCATACTCAGTGATCTTGCTGGACGAACGCCATCCAGCGCGAAGGAGCGGGAGCGCTGGGAACTCCACGTGCGATTGCGTGTGACTGCGGAATGTGGCGCAGAAGCGGCTAGTACCATCTCGATTCGATGGGCAGGCGCGCCGACTACGCAAGCCCCTGGAAACGACCATCAGGATTCTGGTGGATTTCTCCCATGAGCATGAGCGTTTCGAGATGACGACGTACCAAATCCGCCTTCGCGCCGCTGAAGTGTGACGTGATCTCTTGAGCACCTAAAGTCTGCGCGGATAGAACACGCTTGATCGCGCCGATCTGGCCGATCACATCGCCCGGGAATGGAGGCTTCTTCGCTTTCTTTGCTGCCTTGGGGGTGGCTTGATCGAGCTCTAGCTCCGACGAGGGCAGCTCGCTTGCGAAGCGATTGGACTGATACGCTGGCCGGAGCCAGCGCACAGTACCAGCGTTCTCCTCGCGTACCCTCTCGTCGTGCAAGGTGACCAGACGATCCAGGATCGTCGTTTCGTTGAGAGGCCAGCTCCAGTTGTAGGCCTCCGCGACTAGCACGTCGAGTTCCTCGTGCAATTCCATCAGGACTCCACATGCCGATATCTCATGAACGACGCGTTCCTGAGCCTCAAGGGCAACGCCTTGTCGCAGCTTGTCGATGACGTTGTATATCCCGGTCATCGTTACGCGTTTGTCACGACTGAGCGCGTGCTTGCGATCTTTGTCGATGCGTTCCGCCGTCTTCGAAATACGCTTCCGCAGAACATCGGACGGCTCGGGGAAGGGAAACGGGTCGAGGCAAACGGATTTGTTATATCGGGGATCGTTTCCTACACCCAATCTGCTCCCGGCAGCGAGCGCCCAACGGACATGAACAGTTGACGATAGCACGCCGAGATGAAACGCGTCGTCGGAGGCGACTACAACGAGCGAGTGATCAGGTGCAACCGCAGCATCGAGGAATTCAAAGAACCGATGCTTTGACGTCTCTACCGTGACGATGTAGCGCGATAAACCGGTCAGCGCCTGTCTGAGTTCGCCCCGCGTCCGCCACAATTGCCACCAAAGATCTCTCGCCTGCGCCTCCTTCTTCACGGCTCGCTCTGGCTTCACCCGGTCGTGCAAGATGTTGAACAGAGCAGGAAACTCGGAGGCTTCTTCCTTCGAGCGTGTATTGAAGTCGATCAGATATGCATTGCGTGGTCGCCCCGTCAGGTCGCGTCCGTTGCGGTACGGCCGCAACACGGCCGCCATCTTCGAGTCAGCCGCCAGCATCGACAAGGCTTCCTCATTGTCGACGATGAAGCCTGCACCCCTCAGGTTGAACCCATTCGACGAAAGGCCACGGTTGGCCAGCAAGGGAATCCGCGTGGCCGCTGGGATATCGACTGTTATTGACAGGTCGGAGTTCAGGCGCTCGGCCTGAGCATCGCCGATAATTCGCGCATCGTCGTCAACGGTGACGAGCCGCGCGGGACCGGGACCAGAAGAAATGACCGTTAGCGCAACTCGGACGGAGGCGCCGTCCTCGTCATCGACCCAAGGATGGTCCGCGATGGCCCACACAACCCGAGCACCGGCGGCTTCGGCAGTTTCAACCACAGCGCGATTGCGCTTCTGACTGATGGAGTTTGTAGTGATGAGGCCCGCGCGAATGGTTCGGCCAGCGGCTACCTCCGCTGCGGAACGAAACCACCAATACATGACGAAGTCAGCGCCCTCCGGGAGATCGTTTGCGTACACATGACGCAACGCATCCACATAACCGCTTCCGAGCGCTTCGCGCATCGACGTCCCGCCAATGTACGGCGGGTTTCCGACAATGAAGTCGGCCTGAGGCCAAGGCGCGATACAGGCATCTTCATGAACGAAATATGGCCGCCGCGCGTCCGGGTCAGGAATTCTCTGGCCGGTAACAGGATGCGGAAGGCGCGGGGTTAGGTCGGGCTCATCTCGAGAAACGTCGCGCTTTCGATCCGACCAGCCGAGAACAGCGTCCCGGCATTCGATCGTGCCTGTGTCCTGAAGAATCGGTTCCTGTGGTCGGTGAGTATGGTGAGCGCGCCAGAACTGATGATAGCCGATCCAAAGCACAAGCTCCGCTATTTCGCGGGCCCATTGCTTGATTTCCAATCCATAGAATTGCCGCGGGTGAACTTCCTCAAAGAGAAGTTCGTGCTTTCCGGTGACGGCATCCAACTCCCGTAGAACCTCCAACTCGATTCGCTTCACAACGTGCATGGTCACATACAGAAAATTTCCGGACCCGCATGCCGGATCCAAGAAGCGAAGGGACTTCATCCATTCGTGAAATTCCCTTAGCCGCCTTTCGGCTTCCCGTTTCTTGCCGCCTTCGGAGAGCTGAAGCACCGCCGCCTGTACGGTCTTCCACCGCTCACGGATGGGTTCTTCCACGGTTGGAGTGACGACGCGCTCCACGAATTCCCTGGGCGTGAACTCAGCTCCCAATCGGTGACGTTCTCCGGGATCGAGCGCGCGAGTCAGCAACGTACCGAAAATGGCGGGTTCCACATCCTGCCAGTCGGCTTCTGCCGCCAGCCGCATGACGGTAAGGGCTTGCTTCGTCAGTGGGAGCGCTTCTGCATCGCGGAAGAAGTGGCCATTGAACCGCATGAGTTTCTTCCAGTCGAAGCGCTTACCCTCGTCCATCGCTTGCCAGAGAGCAAGCGCCTGCTCCTGGAACGCCGCAGGATCATCGGAGCACCGCTCAAGGATTTGGCGGAATGGTTCGTCGGCTAGTAAGCCGATGTCCTCTGCGAACATTGTGAACACGCATCGCATCGTGAACCTTGCAACGCGCTCCTGTTCGTATCCCTCAGCTTCGAGACTTCGAGCGAGGTTCGCGAGGTAGCCTGCGACTTCCTTGGTTACGGCTTGGGCGCGCGATCGGGGATTGAGTGACTCCGGATCGGTCCAGATTGCTTCGAGGAAACGCGCATCCTCTTCGCGATTGGCAAGCTGAGTCAAATCGATTCTACGACCCGCCTGCCAATCACCGTAACTGCCATTCCAGCGGTCCCAAACAATCGCGGTTCGCGCGACGTCCATCACGATCAAATACGGCGGAAGACCGCCCGGCGCGTGGCTTACGTAGTGGCGAAGCTGACCGAATGCCTTGCGCAATAACAGTTCGGTCGAGCGGCCTGGCTCTTCGTCCTTCGCTTCGATGGCGAAATGGTTGGTCCGGTGACAATCAAGGAAATTCGATACTTCGACGCCGTCGCGCGTTATGACTTTGACTGGCAACTCAAACTGGTAACCGCTCCCAGCGGGGCCCGGTCTTTCGACTCCGAGTGCCTCACAGAGCTCGATGAGATACGGTTGAAAGTTCGCCCGCTCGGCCGCCCGGACGCCCTCCCATCGCTCAGCGAGTTTCAGCAGGGCCGCTGTGTCAATCGCCATTAATGTGTGAGCCGGTGAGGGCCATCAAGTAGCTCAAGTCCCCCGCAGCAAATGCGCAGCGAAGCGTTTGGCTGACAGATGACGTGTGGATATCGTGTGAGTTTACTCTAGAGTGCCAGAAGCTTTACGGGTACCGGAGCACGATGGAAAGGCTAGGAGGGAAGGACCTGAAGCCCGCCGCTGTGGCGAAACTCAGGGGCACACCCACGGGCCGGCTGGCGCCGAGCCAATCTCTACATCGTTCGGAAGATTCACTGGTCCGGGCACGGTTATCTCTACGATTTGGGAAGTCGAGAAGTCGGCGCGGGCCGGATCTACGAACGTCAACGGGCCCCTCGGAGCAGGAATGCCGCGACTCCAGCGTGGCGATCCCGAATTGTAGCGGCAAACTTCGAGTTCGATCCCTTGGTTTGCGTCTAACAGGGACGCGAGTCGAACCCGGAGAATGCTCGGCGTTTCCGCCTGGTACCGATTGAAATGCCTCACGCCGTAGTCGATCGGACCTACATTGGAGCCAGGCCAAAAGAAAACCCGTTTGTTCAATGACTGAATGAACGTGTCGAACGCCCACCCCGGGGGAAGCTTCATGTTACCAGCGTAGAGCGGCGCTTGGTCGCGGAGAAAAACGTCGTCACCGCCAACTGACACCTTAACATGCATAGCGCGCTTCACGGCCGCCAAATCTTCGCGACCGGCGAGCGCCATGATATGTGAAGCCGGCTCCAGAACCCGGGTGCGGAGGATTCGTTCTACGTTCCGCGTGTCGGTGAGATGGAAGAGATACGGACGAAGCCGGACGATTTCTTGGATGTCGATTCCCATGCTTGGACTAGGGTGTTACCACGCACGCCTGTCGATAACGCTTCGAAAGCGGAAGCGTGTGGCGATGAGCGAGACTGGCGCGAAAGTGACTCTCTCCAGCTCGGAGATGAAGTAGATGGTCTCCGGTGTCAGCTGTTCAAAACGACGAGCTTTTCGATTCGCGATGGAAAAATAGTCGGCGAATGACAGCGCGATATCGGTTGGGGCGTTCAGTGAGGCAGCTCGCCGAATTAGCGTCCAATCAAACTCGCCAATTCGCCTTTGCTTTTTCGTACGCGAGGTCTTTTCCGCCTCTAGCAACTCTTCGAGGTCAATTCCCGATCGGTTGGCAATCTCCTGCCACTTAAGCTCCCGACTCATCGGGCCGGATGTTCGCCCCTTCGGGCTTTCGACGCGAATTGGATAGGTTCGGCAAACCATTATCGCCCGCCTGACTCGACCGGGCGGTATCCCTGCTTCTGAGAGACAACCCGCGACTGTCGTATCGCGTGAGGTGACGTGGGGATAGGAACCGTGATGAAGAGATAGCCCCGTTCCTTGAGTGCCCTCGAGGAAAACGCGGTGCCCTCTGGAAAATGAGCGGTCGAGCACAGCAAGTGTGTCGCGGACATAGGGCTGCAATTCCGCAACGTCCTTTGCGAGCGTCACCGGCCGCTCCGCGATCTCTCGGAGGACCTTACGTGCCGTCGCAACACCGACACCACTTCCGGTCGATCCAATCGCGGCTGTGAGTCTACGCTCCGCCTCAACATCCTCATCCGTTACGATCATGGCCTGAGGATCAATCGAAAGCCGCTTAGCCTCGACGTGAGCTGCGTATATCTCGGGCAACAGTTCGCTGACTCTCAGAACCGCACCAGCCCCGAGCACTATGTGAGCGTTCTGATTCCGGTTAGTTCCGGAAGGCAGGTGATGATAGGTCATTGCCTGCGGCTCTTCATACACGCGGTGCCCAGCGTTCGGCCCGCCGACGCGAACTAGTACGTCATATTCCGGTGCGAGGTACGCGGATATTTGTCCTTTGCCCTCACTTCCATATTCCGCGCCAACCAACACATCGACCAACTTATCGAACCCTCGTCCGAAGAGTCCAAGCTGCGCGGCGACGCGTACTACAACATCTTCCCTGGTGCTGTGGAGCGTATTAATCACGAGATCAGCTAGGTCTTGCAGTTGATCGACCGCAGCTTCGGTGGGATTGGATGCTACTTCCTCGTAGGTAGGGAGTTCCGCCATTGCCGGATGCGACGCTTTCCTAATCTCATATCGCCGTGCCAATTCTTCGCGAGGTGCAGTCACGTGAATGTGAACTACGCGAAGGCCAAACGACCGTCGAATGTGCTCGATCTGTGACGGAATTCGCACTGCGTCTACAAGGACCCAGGAGTCGTGCGTAGAATCGAGATTCGTTGAGTCATTGCCAGTAACGACCCTAGTCAAGGCTCGCGCAACCCACGCCCCGTCCGTTGTACGGTCGAGTTTCTCGCCAGCTTGCTGAAGCGCCTTGCGATCGCGATCGACGCCGGTCAACTCGACGATAATGTCCTGAGTCTTGACGCGGCGAATCCCAAATTGGGACTCCAGCGCTTCTGCGAGATTAGACTTTCCTCCGACCACCGGACCTGATAGCACGATGACTCGTAGTCCCATGTTTCCTCAGGGCGAAGTTCCGAAGGATCAGAATAGGTCGAACGTTATCTGCGGAGCGACCCGAACCTTTGTGCCGGGCAAATCATATACGGTGACCGGTATTCCTTCGTCGACAAATGCCTCCTCAACGATGTCTGATATGATATCCCATGACCCGCCGGCTTGACCGGTTCCAATTCGCGGCATGTGGATCGATGCACTGCGGACGGCCGCCGCCTTTGCGACGGACCGCAGGCCCTCTCTAAGGGCGGTATATCTGATTCGAGGCTTTTCCGAGGGTCCGTAGCCGTGTTGTGCAACCACACTCGCTACAGTCAATCGCTCATCGACGCGGCAGAGCCGTACGCTGCCGAGCTTGAGGTTGGAGCGCTGGTGTGCCGCCCAGTCGTGAAAGTCCTCCTGAACCTGCGGCCAGTGACCACGCAAGGCGCTTGCGAACCCTGCACCTCCCCAATTCGGAGTTTTGTCGTTGACCACATGCACAACGAACTTGTTGTCCTCACCTCGTGGTTCAAGAGCGTTTCCATACACCAGGTCGATCCGAGCGCGAGCGTCGTCCTCGTCGTTCGACGGAGGCAGCGTTAAGAAACCAACGACGCGAGGAGCGTCGCCGCCCGGATAGGGCGGAATCCCAACGGCTTCAACACGGGCCGGGCCGAGACGATCAGACCAGCTCTCGGTGCCTTTCGCGGAGTAGCCGATGGCCGTGCATTGCGCGATTACGGTGTGCCGAGGTAGGCGGAGCTTCGGCGGAATTCGGCTTGGCCATGCTCTGGAACCAATCGTGTAGTCAAGCTGGTATTGCCGTCCCGACGCCGACACAGTCGCTGAAGCGCAGAACGCAGCCAGAGGTTCGACGCTGGTTTCGACTAGGCGAATAACCAGAGCCTCGGTCGAGACGTCGAACTTGCGTTGCTGATCCAAGACGTAGTGCATCGACAACTCCTCGGGAGGCGTCGACGCAAATGTTGCGAGGGGCATCAGTAACTCGGCAGCCGCAATATTGCAGAGCGCTTCGAGTTGCCACTGATCGCCGTGAACCTCAAGGTGATGGCTACGGTGCCGCACCTGTTCGGCGACGTCAGGAAACAACGTGTGGGCGAGTTCGTGCGCGACCGAATACCTCATTCGGCCCCGCGGTCGGTTAGGATTGAACTCGATCCGCACCCTCCCGCGCCCGATGGGAACAGTCTGCGCATCGCGAATGGCCGCATTGGCCGCTATTTCGATTCCGAGAAGGTCCGCGAGCGCCAGCGGATCGAATGGCGGACCTTGCCATCCGCGATCCATGCCTTCAAGAGCCATCGCGCGTGCACGCGCGGTTATCTCGGTTACGGGATCGTCACTGGATAGAGTAAGAACGGAGGAATTTGTCCAGCGTTCCGGGTGTCGTGGCGTTCGATGGCTCATGACTCCTTCAATTCAGGTATGGCGGTCACGCGAATCGGGCCGTCGTCTGTCGCCATCTATTTGGAAGTCGCTTAGCTGCCGAAACACTTCCGTGAGATCGAAGTGATTGGCGTCGCCTTGTTTCCGCGACCGCTTCACAAGCCCGCGACGGTCCAATGTTTTGGCGATCTTCCGGCAGTATTCGGCTGACAGACCGGTGCGAGCCGCGATCGTGTCGTAGCTGAGACGTGGATGTCGTGACGACCACTTCACGCCGACAAGCGTGATGATAAAGAGCACCTCTGCCGGTGTTAATGGCTTTGGCAGAAGCGAGGCTCCCCACAGAAGAAACAAGCGCGGAACTGGGATGAAGCCTTGGGCTAGCACACGCTCATCGCCGCCCCAGCGGTCAACGACGAGCTGGCGTGAGGTCGGACGCAGCCAAGATGGCCTGCGTTTTTTCTCAGGTGCGCTCAGATCAGCGCCGGTCTCAGCCATGTCGAATAATGGTTGCAGACAAAATTCTTCTGCTAGACGTTACGGCTCGGAGGATCTATACAATGGAGGTACTATAGCACCGCTCTCTTTGGCCAGTCAACGCAAATCGGCTTGTGTTCGGTGCGGATTCTTGTAGCGTAGGTCACACGGCTGTACTTCTTGGGCATGCCATCGGCGATTCGACCGAGGCTCGAACAGGTAGTGGAGGCAGAATGAGTGCGAAGAAGGATGTGCACACGACTCCGAATCCGACTGGGTCCGGCTGGATCAACAGCGTTGGCGGAAGGCCGGCCGGCGCAAATCACCGGACGCAGGAAGCCGCCATTGATGCGGGCCGTCGCATCGCCGAGCGGAATGAATCCGAGCATTTCATTCACGGTCGAAACGGCCAAATCCGTGAACGGAACACTTACGGCGAAGACCCATTCCCGCCGAGGGGATGAGCCATGGCGATCACTATGTCCAGTCTGCCTCGTGGGCTTTATGTCGTGAGGCGACCAAAGCTCGCGGGGCTGGTCACGCACGTAGGACTTCTCGACGTCGGGAATCAGCTGCGACTCGATGTGCAACCGGGTGCGGGTCCGGTTGTCCTGCACCAGCCGCCGACCGGTCTCGCTGCAGTCTATGCCGCTGAATCGGGTACGTGGGAGACTGCCGTGGAAGTGACGAACATCGCTGGAATTCGTGAACGGGTGGCCAAGGCTTTCGCAGACCGGTCGTACAATCTCTTCGGAAACAACTGCGAGCATTTTCTGACATTCGCGCTCTCGGGAGAGAAAACGAGTCCACAGCTGCGAACCGCTCTGACCGTTGCGGGCCTCGCGGTGGGTGTTGCGCTCTTGATTCGCTCGGAGGCATGAAATGGGTGCCAGCTCTTCAGCGAAACCGCGAGGCAAGCCGGGCAAGCTGCTTCGCGGCGGCGGTCAGGATGGTGACGGCGGCGGCGGTGGAGGTGAAGGGCCCGCTACGGGAAGTGGAGTAAGCCGCAGTCCGCGCCGCGTTTCGACTGCCTTGCGGCTTGAGCGTGTTGACCGGTCAAGTGCCCGCCAGGTAGCGGGTGGTGATCAGCTCGCGCTGGTTGACGACGGTCGTGACGTCTCCGTAAAGTGGCAACGCCACACGCTCGGTTTCATTCGCCGGTCCGAATTAATCAGGGTGCGCAATTCGGGATGCACTGCCGCGCGGATCAGCAAGATCGTCTTGCCTATCGGGATCTGGATTCTGCTCGCCTGACGGCCACTTGACGAACCGCGAACTTCCAACGCTCTGGCAGCCGATGTGCGCATCGTCGTGCCACGCCTTCGGTGAGTGCGGAGGTTCGCCGAGCGCGCCATGCGCCTGCGTGTTCGCCGGGACTGATCAGGCGTACCAATGTGACGAATGCTGGATGAACTGCCGAGAGCGAATTGGCTCGGAGTTCGGTGATGTCGGTGAGAATCACTACGCTGACGGGCTTGCGTTGCGGGACCTGCGAATCGCCAATGTTTCATTGGATCTTCCAGCGTTCGTGCCCGCGATTACTCGCGAACTTCCGCCTCAGGCCGTTTTGCCCGTGGTCGCGGCAGGCATGGGGGATCTCTTTCGCCGCGACCCGAGAGCTCAGATTCGGACTTCCCCGCGGCTCGGGAATCCGGAGGAATTCAAACGTCAGTTGCGATGTACGCCAGACGGACGCGTGCTTGCAGTCTTGAGCGGCACGGATCACGCGCTCGAACTCTTGTGGCACGCGGACCTGTCAGCAATCGCCCCACAGTTCGCGAATGCCGGTCTCACTGCGATCACAGGCCCGACGTTCTCGGTGCTCGGTGAACACAGTGTAAGACCCTATCACAACCTTACGATGCTTAGGCGTCATCACCGGATTGTCCAGCGGCTTTTCGACTACGGCCTTGACGTAATACCGAACCTGTATTGGCGAACCGACGGTGGGTTGTATCAGTGGGCCGAGGTACTGCTCGGATCGACAATCGGCACGGTCTCTCGAGACTTTTCGCGAACAAAGAATGGTCCGCAGTTCTACGCACACTTGGACGGTCTTCTCAAGCTACTCAGAGCGGTTGCGAGACCGATGCATGTCGTGGTCGTCGGTGTCGGCGTGCGTAAGGCCGCCGGCGTGCTGGCCCGAATTCAGGAATGTGGCTGCACTTGCACGATTGTCTCGGCCGACCCGGTTCGGCTTGCGATCAATCGAGGTGCGCAGGTTTTTCGTCGCGTCAACGGCGAATTGGGTATCCGTGTTCGGCCCGACCTTCCGCGAGAAAACCTAGCCATACGCAATATCACCGTCCTCTCCCGTGAGCTTCGCCGAATTGCCAACCCTCGTCAGCGAGACCCTTTGCCCCGGATGACTGAACGGCTACGTGTCTCGCCATCCGGTACCACTTTGTAGCCGCTTCCGCTGCGCGGATTTATTGTTCTCATATGGATGACCGCCCGCCTGTCCTTCGAGTAGTCGTACATAGACCTGACGAGAACCCCGGCCTCACCGGGCTTTGCGCGGGTTACGAACTAAAGCAATGGAGGGCCGCAGCCCTCGCGGACCACCTGATGGAGTCGCTGCCGGAATTCTGCCTCAGCTACAGCGAGTATGAGGCCATGACAGGCAAGAACGCAGTGGCTCTGATTCGGCAAGCGGCGCAGCGCGTGTACCAAACTGACAAGTACTCGAAACGAGGTGAGTTTGGCGAATTGCTGCTGCACGTGGCACTACGGCAGGTTTTCAATACGATCCCGGCAATCAGCAAGATCTACTACAAGGACTCAGCGAACGACACCGTAAAGGGATTCGACGCGGTACACGTGATCGCTTCGGAGCGTACGCTCGAACTCTGGCTCGGTGAAGTCAAATTCTACGTTGACGTCGGAGCAGCGATTCGCGATGTCGTCGCCGAGCTTCAAAAGCATACCAGCGCGAAGTATCTCCGCAACGAGTTCGTGGCGATTCGCAACAAGATTGATGCGTCGTGGCCACACGCTGCGCGCCTTGAGCGATTGCTCGACGAAAACGTCTCGCTCGACGCCATCTTCGATGCCACGTGCATTCCCGTGCTGCTCACGTACGACGGTGACGTGACGAGCAAGTACAAGGAGTGCTCGGGGGAATACGAAGCTGAGTTGCTCAACGAGCTCACCGCAGTGTTTGAGCAGTTTAAAACCTCCTCGCTTCCCGGGGACCTAAAGATTCATCTCTTTCTTATTCCGCTCGCGACGAAGGAAGCCCTCCTTGCAGAACTGCACAAGAAACTCCTAGCATGGCAGACGATCTAACGCGCCCGCTGCGCGAGAGAATACGCGATCCGAAAGCTATCGCCGCCGATCCTTTTGGGATTGTGCGCGAGTTAGCGAGGCTGGTTAATCGCGACCTTGCCAATGAGTCGAACAGCGCCGATGTCCAGTCCCTCATTCTTCGCGCCCTAGAATTGCGCGACCACTTTGGCGGCGCGGCTCCCGTGCTCGACACGCTGCTGCGTCAACGTGGCCTCTTTCCGTATCTGGATCCTGACACGCTTGGGCTGGCGGACTTGCTCGCATATGAGGCACACCGGCCTCGCGGAATTGACGAGGTCATTTTTCACCGAGCGCAGGCCGAGGTCTATCGACTTCTACTTGACGGGCACAACGTTGTACTGAGTGCTCCGACGAGTTTTGGAAAGAGCTTGATCGTCGATGCGATGATCGCGAGTCATCGCTATTCAAACATCGTCGTAGTGGTTCCCACGATTGCGTTAATCGACGAGACGCGACGTCGCTTAATGGAACGGTTCCGCGGCGAGTTCAAGATCATTACCCATGTCGGGCAGGAGCGCGCGTCGCGAAATGTTTTCGTCTTGACCCAGGAGCGTGTTGTAGACACACCAGAACTTGAAGGCGTGGACTTCTTTGTAATCGATGAATTCTACAAGTTGGATCCGGCCCGCGACGTTGAACGGGCCGCGCTCCTAAACCAGGCGTTCTATCGACTATTCCGCCAAGGAGCTCAATTCTATCTACTCGGGCCGAACATTCGGCAGATTCCGCTCGATCTGCCGAATCGCATTGGGTTCAGATTCATCGCTACAGACTTCGCGACGGTTGTATCAGAGATTACGCGCGTCGCGAGCACACGTCTCAATCGCTTCGACAAGCTCGTTGATTTGTGGAGCGGCCTGGCTGAGCCGACACTCGTCTATTGCGCGGCGCCCGCAAGTGCGAGGCGGGTCGTCGCGGAGCTTGAGGCATCGCGACGCCGCGAGTCATCTCCGGAACTCGAAGAGGCGGCCGAGTGGATCGCGACGCACTATCACGAAGACTGGATACTAGTTCGGGCATTGCGCCGCGGTATTGGACTTCATCACGGAAAAGTGCCGCGTGCCATTCAGCAGTTCTTTGTGCGTGCGTTCAATGAGGGAAAACTTCACACGCTCGTCTGCACATCGACGTTGATCGAGGGCGTGAACACGAAGGCGAAGAACGTAATTGTCTTCGACAACAAAGTGGCGACCCGAAAGTTCGACTTCTTTACTTTCAACAACATCAAGGGCAGATCGGGGCGCATGTTTCAGCATTTCGTCGGACATGTGTATCTGTTCAATGACCCTCCCGCCGAGGAACTGCCACTGGTGGACATCCCGGTGTTCACTCAACCGGAGGATGCTCCGGAGAGTCTCTTGATTCAGCTCGATGAGGGTGATCTCACGCCACGCTCACGTGAGCGACTCTCCGATATTGAGCGGCAACAGGTATTGCCGTTGAATATCATTCGCGAGAATCGTGGCATCGACCCTCGGGCTCAGATCGCTCTCGCGCAGGAACTCCTGTCTAGATCGCAGGAGTATGCGAGGGGCTTGGCCTGGAGCGGCATGCCGTCATACGACGAGCTCAAGCTCGTATGTGAGCTGATCTGGGAGCACTTGCTTGACGGCCAGCCAAGAAGCGGCGTGGCTTCGGCGGCCCAACTCACCTATCGGATCAATGCATTCCGGACCATTAAGAGCCCGCGACGCATGATAGTCGATCAGATGATGAAGGCGCGTGAGCCAGACGCCGACGATGCCGTCGAGGATGTCTTGGATTTTGTTCGCACGTGGGCCACGTTCCAGTTTCCGCGCTACCTCATGGCAGTCGATCGCATCCAGCGAGCGGTATTTCAGCCGCTTAGCCTGCCGTGCGGCGATTATGCGGTGTTTGCGGCGTCCCTGGAGAACTATTTTCAGCCGCCGGGCATCGCTGCGTTGGACGAGTACGGCGTTCCGCTGCAGCTAGCGCAACGGCTGTCGAGCCGGCTCGGGAAGCCCGCCTCCTTGGACGAAGCCTTAATTGCCCTGAGGGAACTCGACATTGCGAGCGTCGAACTATCCGCATTCGAACGCGACCTTCTTATCGACGCCAAGCGATTCGTTTAAGCCAAGCTCGCGGGGCTTTTAGTAGTAGCAGAAAGGAATGCGTTTGGCCGACGGTCTGTCACGGGCCCGGTTTTCTGCCCCGTGTTCCGAGTATTTGCGAATACCGATTTGCATTGCCCTGATCGGCAGAGATTAAACCGCGCATGAGCTGAACATAATGCGGCGGCGGTCTAGATCCGTTCCCGCATGACCCGCACGAGAGCTTCGGTGCGGGCCGACCGTTCCTCGATCTCGGGTTGTGTGCATGTAGAATATACGAACATGCTAATGTGCAGACACGGCGCTAATATGTGGCCGTTCCGTTGCTGATTGAGGCGCCCACCGTGGATCGCGATCCCGAAGCCGTAGAGAACGTCGACGGAGAGATTCCTGTCCGTGGCGATGACGCCGCCGCCCTTGAGCGGGCTGCGAAGCTTGCCGAGGAGCGCGAGCGATTGCTCGCCGCGTTGGCGTCCGGCAGTGACAAGACTTTCCAAGAGAAAATCGCGTGGCTTCTGAATACACAGCCGGAGACGCGTGACTCGGACATCTCCCTCCAGATTGCCTACTGGAAGGAGTATGAGGCCGACTTATACGAACAATTTCGCGATGATCCCGAGCAGACCTATCGTCGGCTAACGCGGCACGCATCAGTGGCGCGGGCGCGGGCCAAAATTCAGAATCAGTTTCGGCTGTTCTTGGCAACCGATGTTGTGCGGAAGCGCCGTGGGCAGATGAGCGAGGAAGAGCGCGAGCGCCATGCGAACGACGAGGCGCCGGCACCCACCATTGTTGTGTATGCGGATGAGAGCGGCAAAACCGACACCGATCTCTTAATTGGTAGTGTGTGGTTTGTGAATCCCGAGGACACTTGGAAGCTTGCCCGCTACATCACCGGCTGGAAGGTCGCGAAGGGCCTCGACCTCGAGTTCCACTACTCGACTCTCTCTCGAGACAATCTTCCCGTCTATCGCGCGCTTGTGGATCTCGTTTTCGACCAAATCCCTCTCATCAGTTTCAAGAGCATCCGTGTGCCGCGCCAAGGTATTCGGGCAAAGGATGAGGCGTTCGAATGGATGCTCACGCAGCTGCTCATTCGCGGTGTTGAGCACGAAGATGCGAATAGACGGGCCACCCTGCCGCGTCGGATCGCCGTGTATAAGGATCAGGAAGCCCAAGGGCAGGGACGCGATAAGCTCATCGTGAGTAAGGTCAAAGAGGCTCTCATTGAAGCGAGCGCTAACCGGTTCAACAATCAACTCAGAGTGGAGCACTGTGAAGCGCTCGACTCAAAGGATCAGCCGCTCCTGCAGCTGGCCGATCTCTTCACCGGGAGTCTCAACCGCGTGCTGGTTCGCGGTGCCACATCCGACCACCATAAGGATCAGTTCGCCGATTACCTGCTTGAACGGATACAGCGGGCCGGCGGGATTAGTATCCACGAAGACGATGCGGCCGAGGGGATCGGCGATCTCCAAGTCGACCTACGTCTGTGACCAAAAGCGCTACTGCGCCGACTCGCCGTGCTTCGTCCGGGACATCCTCCGGGCTTTGCGCGTAAGGCGCTCCACGTACCCGTTCCGGTACCCGTTACGCGAAAAGTCCGGCAATTGGGGCCGACAGGGAAGCGGCGTTAGTGGCTTCTGCCTGGGTTAACCGGCCCCTTGCCGGACTTCATGCTGCGTTTTGCACAGCTGATAAGCGTGAGGTCGGAGGTTCAACTCCTCCCGGGCCCATCCAAAACGCCGCAAGCACCTTGAGTGCTTGCGGCGTTTTGTTTTCCTGCGCTTTTCTGCGTTTTTCCTCGCCTACCTGCCAATCTCCTTCGCCAAGCGCGACTTGAGCAGCTCGAGGTACCGCCGCAAGTCGTCGAACGAGATCGCCGGATCGTTGTTGAACTCGATGAGGCGCTCATCATATTGGCGGTGTGGCAGCGCGTCGATCGCCCGCCGCGCCTCGCGCGCTACCGCGCCTCCGCCGCCGTCGTACTCGCCCGCCACCTCCATCGACGCGCGGCTGAGCGCGCACCGCAGCGTGACGCCGCGCATCGTCGCCGGACACGTGTCGAGGCTGTCGGCGTCGTGCTTGTTCCACAAGTCCGCCGACGACAGGAGCCGCTCCATCTGCGAGACGATCATCGTGTCCGCCACGGTGACGATGGGTTCGGGCGGCGGGGGACAGACGGCGGGTGGACCGAGCGGTTGATCCTCCGACCCGTGCAGACGCGCGAGCGCTTCGCGAAAGAGCGAGTGTACGTCGGCGAGCGTGGTCGTCGAATCGTTGTTGTAGTCCATCAGACGGTGGTGATAGTCGCGATTGGCCGTGCGTTCGTCGATGATGCCGCGCACCGCCTCCATGGCCGGCCGGCGATGGTGTGTGCCGCATGACGTTGCGACCGCCGCGCGGTCAAGCACGCAGTAGATGCTCCACGTCGTCGCGCGCGCCGGACACCGTCGGTTGTCGGCCCGGTTCCACACGGCGTTCGATGACAGCATCGCGTCCGCTCGCCGAATGATCTCCACGTCGAGCGGCGACGGCGGTACCTCGGCGGAGGTGTCCAGCGCGAACGTCATGGAGTCGCGCGTGCGGGCAAACGATCGGACGGCGTACCACCCATACGCCGTCCGAAGAATGCCAGTTTTATCATTATATAACTCTAGTTCAAGCGCCGCGTCGTCGTATCCCGAGTCGCTCATGGTGCCGGCCCACACCGCGCTCGGTGAGATGTCGGCGCGCCAACGTCCGCTCTCTAGCCCGCGCGCCGGCTCGAGTTTCATGCGTGGCGTCTGCTCGAACAGTGGCCCGCAACCACCTTCCCATCGGTGGACGAGGGCGTTGGCTTCATGGAAGGCGCAGTGGGCCGGAGGCGCCGAGGCGGCGGCAAGAATGGCGATGATGAGACTGAGCATGTCCCATTCGACGCCGCCTTGCCTCAAACCGTTGACTTGCCTGGCCCTCGTACCGGGGAAAGGGCGCCGTCGAGACTAGGGAGCCGCCCGCCGCCGGTTCTTGATCACCAAGGATTCTGCGTCGTCGCATCTCTGTGTGAGCTAGGCGTTGGAAGGGAACCGCTCGGCCAAACATGGGAACGGTACCTTCCGGCGGCTAGACTTGTCGCCGCGTGAATGAGGCTCTGACACACCTGAGACAGCTTGACACAAATGTGTCACACCCGTAACGTTACCTCATGTCCGCACCAACGCAGTCACCGCTCTCGCTCCGCGACCGGCAGGCCGCCCTCGCGACTCACGCCGTCTTCCAGGCACTCGTCGTCCACCTCGAGGCCGGCGACGCCGACGACGTCTCGATGGACGATCTCGCCCGCGAAGCCGGCGTCTCGCGCCGCACGCTCTACCGCTACTTCCCAACACGCGCCGATCTCCTCGCCGCGGCAGGCGAGTGGATTCGGGGCGAGTTGTTGCAGCTGCCCGTCGAAGTCGGCGACGAAGGAATCGCCGCCAGCTTTCGCGAGGCCGCGAAGCGCCTCGAGCAGCGGCCGCGACTCGCGCGCGCGCTGCTGCACACCGCGACCGGCCGAGCCGTGCGCGGCGAGTACCGAACGGCGCGCGCCGAGGCGATTCGTCGCGCGCTGCGGCGCGAGGTGCCCGGCCTCGGCCGCTCGGAGCTGGATCGCGCGGCCGGCGTGCTCGGATATCTCTGTAGCTCGAGCGCGTGGATCGCGGTCCAGGACGAGACGGGCCTGAGCGCATCGAGCGCGCAGACCGCGGTGGTGTGGGCTATCGAGTCCCTGCTCGCGCAGTTGCGCGCGGGCCACACGCCAAACCGAAGGGAGATGCACAATGACGTCGATCGCAGCTGACACCGGCACCACCCGATCCATTCGCTTTCTCGGCAACAACGAAATCACGGTCCTCGTCTCTGGCGAGGAGTCCGGCGGCGCGTTCTCGGTGATGGAGCTCGTCATTCAACCACGCGGCGGCGCGACGGCACTGCATACCGATCAATGGATCGAAGTCTTCCACGTCATCGAAGGCGAGGTCGAATGGACGCTCGAGCGCGACGGACAACTCGAGACGTGGACGGCGCACGCGGGCGACACGGTCACTGTGCCTCGCGGTGCGAAGCACAAGTTCGCCGGAGCGGGGAATACTCCGTCGCGCCTGCTGACCATCGGCGGGCCGGAGTACGAGCAGTTCTTTCGCGCGCTGGCCTCGGCGTGGGCCGGGCCGTACGATCGCGAGAAGACGCCTCAGGCGGTCGGTCCCGTCTTCGCACGATTCGGAATGGAGCTATGCGCGAACTGACTCGATGAAGCTCAGGCGCACCGTGATCTCCGCCGATCCATCCGGCGCCGCTCCCGCTTTGCACGCCTGATTGATTGCCGTGACACGCACGGTGCGTCCGTCCAGCTCGAGCCGATCGTTGAGCGCGACGAGCATGCCGTCCGCGCCGACTTCGACTACGGTCGGCGCGATCTGAATGCCGACCTCCTCGCGCCCGTTCGAGTACGCCACTTGTACGGGCGCGGGGTCCATGCTGGTCAGATACGTCTCCTGGGCCAGCTTCGCGGCGAACTCACGCCGCGCGCGAGAATCGAGAGGCAGCCCGCGCGACGTGCACCACGACTTGAGCTCGGTAGGATCGATGTAGGCGCGCACCGGAACCTGGCCGCTCTGCGTCACTCGGCGTTCATCTTCGACGGCGACGCGCAGCCACTCATCGTAGCTGGCCGGCAACGCGGCGCGATCCGCGAACACCGCGCGCGCCGTGTGATACGTCTGTCTGCGATACCACGGAATGCCTACCGTACGGTGTCTCATCGTCGGTCCCCGGGGCCAGCGTCACATACCCGAAAATGCACGGCTCACGCCATCGGCGCACGACACGCCCCAGTCCGTGGGCTCAGCGCAGGCGCACGAACGCCAGTCTCACCGGCGTCATCCGTGCCCGGAGGCGCGTAATCCCGCATCGCTCGGACGTGACTTACAACCAGGAGACGACCAGCGCCACTCCCGCGGCCGTCATCAGCAACGTTGCCAGCCCGCCGAGCGTGTTGAGACCCCAGCCGTTCTTGTGATTGCCCATCACGCGCTCGTTGTTGCACACCACCAGAATGATCGCGATGAGCGGTGGCGCGAGCAGGCCGTTGATCACGGCCGACCAGATGAGCAGGCGGATGGCGTTCACGTGCGCGAAGTTCAACACCATGCCCACGAGCATCGCGAGCGCGATCACACCATAGAACTGCCGCGCCGTATGAACTTTCTCATCCATTCCCGCGCGCCACGCCGCTGCCTCGGCCACCGCGTATGCGCCGGATCCGGCAAGGACCGGCACGCCGAGCATTCCGGTTCCGATGAGTCCCGCGGTGAACAGCCACGCCGCGCCCGCGCCGGCCAGCGGTCGGAGCGCCGCCGCGGCTTCTTCAGCGGTTCGCACGTCCGTCATCCCGGCGCGATGCAACGTTGCCGCCGCCGTGAGGATGATGAAGTACATGATGGCGTTCGAGAAGAACATGCCGGCGTTGACGTCGCGCGCGGCGGCGCGCAGCTCGCGATGTACCGCTCGTTGCGGCCGGCCGACTAGGCGATTCCGCCAGAAGGCATCGTGCTCGGCGTTCTGCGCTGCTTGCCAGAAGAAGAGATAGGGAGAGATCGTCGTGCCGAGGATGGCGACGAACATCAGCAGGAAATCCCTGGACCAGCTGATGTGTGGAACGAGGGTGCCGGTTACGACGGACAGCGCGTTCGGACGCGCGAGCAGGCCCGCGAGTACGTAGCTGAACAGCGCGATCGTGAGCCACTTGAGGACGCGCGTCATGCGTTCGTACGACGCGTAGACGAGCAGCGCGAGAATGACGATGGTGAAGGCCGGTACGAATAGCAGCGAAGGCAATCCGGTGAGCAGCGCCGCGGCGGCCGCCATGCCGCCGAGGTCGGCGGCGATGTTCACGGTGTTGCCGAACAGCAGAAGCAAACAGGCTACCCAGAGCAGCCATCGCGGATAATGCTGGCGTAGCACGCTCGCCAATCCGCTGCGGGCGACGATGCCAATGCGCGCGCACATCAATTGTATGGCGGCCATGAGCGGCAGACTGACCAGCGCGATCCAGAGCATCTGGTAGCCGAACGCGGCGCCGGCTTGCGAGTAGGTCGCGATGCCGGATGGATCGTCGTCGGCGGCGCCGGTGATCAGCCCGGGTCCAAGCTCTCTCGTCCGCGACCGCAAGCGTTGATGCGGTTTGGAGAGCCGTGGACGATAGGGTCGCGGTGCCGAGCGCCGATCGGTGCGAGCAGGCTCGAGCGGGGCGTCTGGGGCAGTCGAGCCGTCCATCCCGGCGCGTAGCGGCACGTTGCGCGCCAATCGGCCTCGGCGGCGCTCGAGTCACATCGTCCGTTTTCGGCGACTCGGCTCGGCTGGAGCGCTAGACACTCTGACCGGCGAGCGGGCTGGGGTCCCTGGAATCCGTCAGATCGCGCGCTTTGGCGCGGTTTGGCGCAGCTTGGCCATCGTCCGACGGGACAAACCTCGGGCTTGCCGCGAATTGAACCAGCTAATAACCTGGCCCCCTCAACTTTGGTTCCTTCGAGCGGTGCGCGACGCGGCCGGCAATGCTTAGTATCGGGCGCCGGATCGGCCGACTTGAGTTCCGCGAACAAAACATCTCATCACCCGACGGAGGGTAGATGCGTAGAGATCGTGCACGCCTTGCGGCCGTCCTGACTTTCGGCTTCGCCATCGCCGCCGCCGCGTGCGGCCATGAGCTCGCGACTCAGCCTCACACCGCGCCGTCGTGGCTGACGCCGCCGCCCCCGCCAAACTTCGCCTCGTTCGACGCGACGTCGACCACGACCTCGGGGCCGATCAGCGTCACCTTTACGATTCAGCCATCGAGCGACAACACGGTCCTCATCGGACCGCACGCGCTGGTGATCCCGGCGAATTCCGTGTGCGATCCGGCCACGTCGGGCTATGGCGACGGCACGTGGGACAATCCGTGCAGCACCATCACTGCTCCGATCACCGTGACCGCGACCGCGTCGATCGTGAACGGCCATCCGCTCGTGGAGTTCGACACGCATCTGCGCTTCAAGCCCGTGCAGGATTACGCTCCTGGCGTCGTGATGCTGTACCTGCGCGACGACAGCGCGTCGAGCACGGCGAAGATCAACTGGTGCCCGACGAGCGATACGACGTGCGTGGACGAAACGCAGCTTCCCTCGAACGCGTATCAGCTGCAGACGTGGTACGACCCCAGCGGCAACTGGGTGTACCGCAAGATCAAGCACTTCAGCGGCTACAATGTCGCCGAAGG
Source organism: Gemmatimonadaceae bacterium (assembly GCA_035606695.1). NCBI lineage: Bacteria > Pseudomonadati > Gemmatimonadota > Gemmatimonadia > Gemmatimonadales > Gemmatimonadaceae > Gemmatimonadaceae bacterium. The sequence continues at coordinate 69,602 of DATNEW010000034.1, read as the reverse complement.
CCGGGACAGCGATTCGACCGGCGGGTTGTGAGCCATGAACTCTCGCATGATCTGCCGCGCGGCCATGGCCGCCGCCGTCCTCGTCGCCTTCGGTTGCTCTGACAATTCGCCGGCGAGCTCGCTCGCCACGGGCCCGACGTCCACGCTCGCACCAGGATCGCGCGTCAATGACCGCGACGATGGGAATTGGGCGACGCGTGTGTATGGTGTGCAGCGGGTGAGCCCGCTGGGTTCGGCCATCACAGTGTCGGCGGACATCGGCCCAGGCGGCGGTGATCTGGAGATTCCGACCGCGGGGCTTCATCTGCATGTGCCGATGGGAGCGGTAAGTCGCGTCACCACGTTTTCAGTGACGGCGTTGAGCGGCCGCATGGCCGCGTACGACTTCGAGCCGCACGGCAACGTCTTTCCGGTTGCGTTGACGTTCACGCAGGATGTGAGCGCCTTGCGCCTGCGGCCCGGTGTGGACTTCGCCCAGGTCGGCTACTTCGCGCACGACGACGATCTGTCGAGTTGGAGCAACTCCGCGACCGTGCGCGAGCTGTTGTCGATTGACTACAATGCGGTGGCGGGCACGATCAGCACGAAGATCCGGCACTTCTCGGGGTACTTGGTGGCCGCCGGCCGCGACTGGTAGCCGATCATCATGACCGCTCGCATGGTTCGCGACACGGGGCTCGAGCTCGTTCCGCTGAACGCGCACGACGCTCGTGATGTTCGTGATATTCGTGATGGTCGTGACGTGACCGAGGAGTTCACGCTCGGCCAGGAGGCCGAGCGCGCGGGTCGCCGCGACGAGGCGCGCTGGCACTATGAGCGCGGCCTCTCGCTGCTGCGTCACGGCGACGAGGCGAGCACCGCGGCGATGCTTCTGCGGCGCATCGCGTTCACGTATCAGGTCGACCGCGATCTCGACGCGTCGGAGGATTGCGCGACGGCCGCGCGCGCCGTCAGCGAAGCGAACGGCGACGAAGCGGGGGTCGGGCACGCGTTGAACCTGCTGGCCATCGTCGAGTGGCGGCGCGGCCGGCTCGATGAGGCGGAGCGGCTGTACGTGGCGGCGCGCGCCTGCGCCCGCCGCTGCGGCGACACGCGGCTTGCCGCGATGACCGCGCAGAACCTGGGGATCATGGCCAGCATGAGCGGCGATCTCCGCGGCGCGCTTCGCTTCTACACCTCGAGCCTTGCGGACTATCGCGCGCTCGGTCTCTCCGTCGAGACGCTGCGTGCCCTGAGCAACCTCGGCATGCTGTACAAGGATCTCGAGCGGTGGGACGCCGCGCAGCGCGCCTACGCCGAGGCGATCGAGCTCGGCACGTCGTGCGGCGATATGAGTACGCTCATTACGATTCACTCAAACGTGGCGGAGCTGTGGATCGCGCGCGGGGACGTGACGCGCGCCACGGAAGCCACGGCGCGGGCGGAGCAGCTCGCGCGGACGCTGGGCGACCACCACGCCGACGGCGAGCTGGCGCGCATCACCGGCGTGCTCGCGCGCGAGCGCATGGCGGTCGCGGACAGCGAGGCCGCGTTCCGCCGCGCGATCGACTTCGCGACGGCGAGCGGCGACGCCTCGCTCGAGGCCGAAGCGTCGCGCGAGCTCGCGGAGTTGTATCGTCGCCAAGGGCGCAACCGGGAAGCGCTGAACTACCTGGCACGGTCGCATCGCTTGTTCTCGCTGCTGCGGTCGCGCCGCGAGGTCGCCGACATCGAGCGGCGGAATGCGAAGCTCGAGTCGCAATTTCTGGAGCTGGTGCAGCGCTGGGGCGATTCGATCGAAGCGAAGGACGACTATACGCACGGCCATTGCGAGCGGGTGGCGAATCTTGCCTGCGCGCTCGCCGCGCGCGCCGGCGTGCCGCGCGAATCGATGTTCTGGTTCCGGATCGGCGCGTTGCTGCACGACGTCGGCAAGCTCGTGGTATCGTCGGACATCCTGAACAAGCCGGCTCCGCTCACGAGCGCGGAGTGGGAAATCGTACGCATGCATCCGGGGGCCGGTGTCGCGCTCCTGTCCGAGGTCGATTTCCCCGGAGACGTTCTGCCGATCGTGCGCAGCCACCACGAGCATTGGGACGGCAGCGGCTACCCCGACCAGAGCGCGGGCGAGGAAATTCCGCTCGCGGCGCGCGTCGTGTGCATCGCGGACGTGTACGATGCATTGACCTCGCAGCGCGCATATCAGAAGCCGTATACGCATCTCGAAACGATGGAGATCATGCGGCGCGACGTCGGCCGCCGCTTCGACCCCGCCATCTTCGCGGTGTTCGAGGAGCTGATGCGCGAGACGGGCACGCCGCCACGGCTCGCACGCCGGATGGCGTCCCCCGCGCTCGGCGTCGCGGTGATGCCCGCGCACGATGAAACCGATGACCTCACGGGCGTTCTCACGCGCCGCGCGTTCGTCGACCTCGTGGGCGCGTCGCTCGATACACACGGGCCGGTGACGCCCGCCGCACTGCTCGTGGTCGATGTCGATTTGTTCAAGCGTGTGAATGACGCCTTCGGGCACTTGCGCGGCGACGACGTGCTGCGCGGCGTCGCCGACGTCTTGCGCACCCATGCTGACGGCCGCGGTTTCGTCGGCCGCTTCGCCGGCGATGAATTTGTCGTGTGGCTTTCGTATACCGACGCGGATGAGGCGAGCCGGTTCGCCGAGGTGGTGCGGGACGCGGTGCTGCGCCGCCGTATCCCCGGCGACACCGGTGAGCCATCCGTCGGTGTGACGATATCCGTCGGCGTCGCGGCGGCCCCGCGCGACGGCGAAACCTTCGAGCAGCTGTTCGCGTCGGCCGATCGCGCGATGTACGACGCGAAGCGGAACGGCCGCAATCAGGTTGGCGCGGCCGTCGAGTCACGCGCGCGCCGCGAGCCCGTGCTCAGCGCCGAGCGCTTCGTGGGCCGCGGCCGAGAGCTCGAGCAGCTCGCGATGCTGCTCGATCAGTCGATGCGCCGCCGCCCGCAGATCCTGTTGTTGAGCGGCGATGCCGGCGTCGGCAAGACGACGCTGCTGCGGCAGCTCGCGAGCGACGTCGCGCTGCGCGGCGGAGCGTTCGTGTCCGGCCAATGCGTCGAGACCGATGTTCGTCCGCCATACAGCCCCTGGGCGGAAGCGCTCGCCGGCGTGGCGGCGCTCGAAGCATGCCCGCCGCGCGTGTGGCACGAACTGCCACGCCTGATTCCGAGTCTTGGCACGCCGGCACTCGAAGCGTCGCCCAGCAAGTACGCGCTGTACGAGGAAGTGGCGGAGCTGCTTCGCGCGGCGAGCGAGGCGCAGCCGTTGACGATCGTGCTCGAGGACATGCAGTGGGCGGACAGCGCCGCGTGGGATTTGTTCGAGCACGTGCAGTCGCGCCTGACGAGCGAGCGCCTGCTGCTGTGCATCACCGTGCTCGACGATCCGTCGCGCGCGTTGGACTCGGACCGCCGCATTCGACTGTCGCGCGACGAGCGCGTACGCACGCTGCATCTGGGCGCGTTGTCGCCGGGCGAGTTGCGCATTTGGCTCGAGGCGGTGCTCGACCGGCGTGATTTGTCGGCGGAGTTCGTCGAGCTCGTGCAATCGCGCACCGAGGGCAATCCGCTGCTGGTGAATCAGCTGTTGCGCGCCATGCTCGACGCGCATGCGCTGTGGCATGACGGAACCCGCTGGCAGTGGCGGACGCCGCTGGACGTCGCGCTGCCGGAGCGGTCGTACGATCTGTTCGCGCGCCGCGTCGAGCGTTTGGCGCCGTTGTCACGCCGCATGTTGGCGTTTGCTTCGGTGATCGGCCGCGGGTTCGATGTGGATATTCTCATCGAAGCCGGCGGCTGGGGCGAAGACGACGTGCTCGAAGCGCTCGATGACGCGATCGAGGCTGACGTGGTGGCTCCTGTCGGCAACGCCGACGGACGTCAATTCGCGTTTCGCCATACGCTGCTCCGCGAGTCGCTGCTCCGCGGCCTGAATCCCCGGCGCGTGCAGCGGGTGCACGAGCAAATCGCCGTCGCGCTCGAGCGGCGGGAGCCGAGTGCGGTCGCCCGGTTGGCGCAGCACTACGATCGCGCCGGCACTAGTCAGCACGCGTACGACTATGCATTGCGCGCCGGCGAGGCGGCGGCGAATCTGCATGCGCCCGACGACGCGATCTCGTTCTTCGAGATGGCGGTGCGTCACGCCGCCGGCGCCCGCCAGAAATTCGATGCGTACCGCGCGCTCATTCGCGCCGCCGAGCGCATGGCGACGCACGCGCGCTGTGAATCGTTCTGCGATCGCGCGTTGAGTGAAGTCGGCGCCGAGTTGATGCCCTGCGAAGCCCTGTGGCTGTCGACGCAGCGTGCGCGCGCGCGATTCCGCACCGGCACCACGCCGGCGGACACGCTCGGTGCCTGCGATGCCCTCTCGAGCGAGGCCCAACGCCTCGGCTGCACCGACGAGCATGTCTCCCTGACGGTGCTGCGGTCGATGGCACACGGGCGCTGCGGGGAGGTAGCGCTCGCCGAGGCGGCCGCGGCGGAGGCAGTGCACCTGTCTGAAGACGCGAGCGATCGCGCGTTGCGCATCACGTCGCGGGTTCGCTACGGCACGATGATTCTCGAGCGCGACGCCGAGCAGGCGCTCTCGGTCTACGGCGAAGCGCTGGTGCTCGCGCGCGAGCTGGGCGACGCGCACGCCGAAGCGCGGAGTCATGTTGCGATCGGCGTGGCGAGTGCGCGCGCGCAGCGGAACGACGCGGCGCGCACGGCGTATCACGCAGCGCGCGACATCGCGGACCGCGTTCGTGCACCGGAGATCTCGGGCCTTGCCGCAATCAATCTCGGCGTGCTGCAGCTGCATGCCGGCGAGCTCGATTCGGCGCGCGAACAGTTCTCTATCGCGATCACGCTCTTCACGCTGGTGCACAACGAATCCTGCCGCTTGGCCGCGTTATACAATGCCGCGGCCGTGGAGCGCGAGTCCGGCAATGCGGCGGCCGCGTTCGATCTCTTCACTCGCACACGCGATCTCGCGAAGAAGCTCGGCCACCGCGATGTGGCGCTCGGCGCCGAAGCGGGCGCCGGTCTGGCCGCACTGCGCCAGGGTCGGACGGGTGCGGCGCAACTCGCCGCCGATACACTTCGCGTCGAGATCGCCACCGAAGGCGATCGCTGGTTCCAGGGTCGCGACATGGTCGAGGCGCTCCTCGTACGCTGCGCCCTCGAGTCGGGCGAGACCGCGGCGGCGACGACGGAATTTCGCCGCGCCGTTGGCCTGGCCGAAGCGCGCGATCCGTACGGCGCGGCGTGGTTCGTCGCCGAAGTCGTGTCGGATCTCGTCGCGGCCGGATACGGCGATGCCGTCGCCGAGGCCGATCGGTACGCCCCGGTCGCCGCGACGATGGGCTATGCCTCGCTCGCCGCGCGATACCTGGCTATTAAAGATCTCTCACAACGCGTCCCTCCCGCCACCGCGTCCCATTCATGACTCGCTTTCTAGGCACCGAAGCCCAGCTCGCCGAAGCGCAGCGAATCGCGAAAATCGGCAGCTGGGAGTGGGATCGCGCCAGCGATCGGATCACCTGCTCGCTGGAGATGTGCCGCCTCCTCGGCATCGATGCCGCCGAGCCCACGATATCGGGCGACGCCTTCTGGACGCGCATTCCCACGTCCGATGCCGAGCGAGTCCGCCGCGCCGTGGAGCAGGCGGAACGCGCGCACACGCCGGGGACGGTGTATCACGGCATCGTCGCCGCGCCGACGACGCGGTCCGTTCACACGCGCGTGCAAGCGTACGGGGAGCCGAGTGAGCGCATTCTCGTCGGTACGACGCAGGACGTCACCGACCAACGCGACCTGGAGCAGCAGCTTCGTCACGCGCAGAAAATGGAAGCGCTCGGACGCCTGGCCGGCGGGGTCGCGCACGACTTCAACAATCTGCTGGCGGGCATCACGTGCAACGCCGAGCTGCTGCTGGACGAAGGCGTGCTGTTCGGCGATCAGTATGACGAGGTCATCGAGATCAAGCGCGCCGCGGAGCGCGCGGCGTTGTTGACGAGGCAGCTGCTGGCGTTCAGCCGCAAGCAGGGATTTCGTCCCGAGGTGCTCGATGTCAATCTCGTGGTGCGCGATCTCGAGCGCATGCTGCACCGGCTGGTCAACGCGAGCGTCCAGCTGACGTGCGTGCTCGACGCGCGCCCCTGCTTCATCGAGGCCGATCGCGGGCAGCTCGAACAGGCGCTCGTGAACCTCGTCGTGAATGCGCGCGACGCGATGCCGGACGGCGGCATCGTATCGATCGAAACGCGGCAGCTCGACGACGCGCACGTGCTATTGACCGTTCGCGACACCGGCCACGGCATGGACGCCGCGACGCGCGAGCGAGTCTTCGAGCCCTTCTTCACGACGAAGTCGTCGGGGAACGGAACGGGCCTCGGGCTCGCCACGGTGTACGGCATCGTGCATCAAGCCGGTGGTTCGATCCAGCTGCAGAGCGAGCCGGGCGAGGGCGCCGAATTCCGGATCACGCTGCCGCGAACGATTCGTCCCGTCGCGGTGATTCGCGCGCGGCAACGGCCCGTGACGGTAACGCTGGCGCCGGCGGGAACGATTCTGCTCGTCGAGGACGAATCCGTCGTGCTCGAGTCGGTACGCCGCACGCTCGAGCGCCGGGGGCATCGCGTGCTTGCGGTGCGATCGAGCGCCGACGCGCTGCGAACGTTCGAGGCGCACGCCGCCGAGGTGACGCTGGTATTGAGCGATGCCGTGATGCCCGGCATCAGTGGTCCGGAGTTTCTCGCGCACGTGCACTCGCGCCGCCCGAACATTCCGCTCGTACTGATGTCCGGCTACACCAAGGACACCATGGACACCGAGCGTCTGCGCGAGATCGGCTGCTGGTTCGTCGAAAAGCCGTTCAGCCAGGAACGGCTGTTCGGCGTCATCTCCGACGCGCTGGCGATCTACGCGCCGAATGCGGTCGCCAGCTAAGACTTCTTAGCCGGGATCAGATAGTCTTCGGCGGCAAAGATCTGCCACGAACCGTCGGCGTTCTTGACCCAGGTGTCGGTGAATCGATAGCGGTGGACGTAGCCCGCGCCGTTCGCGCGGCCCTCGATCACGAGCAACCCGGTCACGACGCCGGTGCTGCCGCGGAAGTGCGTCACCATGTCTTCGTTGTGGGACGATTTCACCGTGTCGCCCGCGGTGATGATGTCGCGCAGAACTTCGTCGCGAGTCGAAAGCTTGTCGTCTTCGGTGTAGACAAATCCCGGGGCGAGCAGGCGCTGAAACACGCCCCGGTCGCGCTTGACGAGGGCCTTGGCCCAATCGTCTTCCAGCTGAAGGAGTCTGGCCCGGTCGGACGCCACCGCGACGGGCGCTCCGGGGCCGGCCTGGGCGGACAGCACTGCGGCTGGCGCGACGAATCCGGCCGCCAGAAAACCGGCAGCGAGGAGCGGCCGGAATCGCGTCGAGCGCGTGTACGAATGAGCGGACCGAAGCACGAGTCGCCCCCTGAGATGCGAGTTGTGACGCAATCTCGGCACGATCCGGGGCCCGCGCCAACTTCCGAACAGATTGGCGCCGCTGCACGTACTACTTTTTGAGTGACTCGTTCGGCCCCCACCTCCTGGTTGCCGAGCCCGCCTTGGTGCGCGAGGAGCGCGCCGCCTTTCAACGCTGATCTGCCACTTCAGATGACCGGATTGCGCTCGCACCTACGTCGCGCATCGTTGCCGCTTATTGTCGTCGCCCTTGGGTCGACGGCCTGTAAGGCCAAGCAGGAACGTCAACAACGCCAAGTCCCGACCGTCGCCGTCGTGCCCGCTCGCCGGGCGACCGTCCCGTACGTGATCGAGGCCAACGGCGTCGTCACGCCGCTGCAGAGTGTCGCCGTCACTCCCCAGGTCGATGGGATCGTCGTGTCCGTCGATTTCCAGGAAGGCCAGGAGGTCCGCCAGGGCCAGCCGCTCTTCCATATCGATCCTCGGCCGTACCAGAACGCATATGAACAGGCCTCGGCCGTCTTGTCGCGAGATAGTGCGTCGTGGGTCAACGCCAAGGCGAACGCCGACCGCTACAAGCGGTTGTTGACGGCCAAGGTGATCACCCAGGAAGAAGGCGATCAGCAGCTGACGAGCGCGGCAACGTCTGAAGCCACGCTGCGGGCCGACCGCGCCGCGGTCGAGCAGGCGAAGTTCAACCTCGAGAACACCATCGTTCGCGCACCCATCGGCGGCAAGACGGGAAGCTTGCTCGTGAAGCGCGGGAACCTGGTTCATGCAGGTGGCGCGGCTCCGCTCGTCGTGATCAACCAGGTGCGGCCAATTCTCGTGCGCTTCGCGATTCCGTCGTCCCAGCTGCCTGTCGTGCTGCAGTACGGCGCGCAAGGCGGCCTCCCGGTCGCGGCGGTTCCGGGCGGTGTTGCGCCCGCGTCGCCGTCGATCGACTCGTTGGCCGCCGCGGCGATGGCGCAGCCGACCGACGCAGCGTCCGGCGCGATGCACGGCGTCTCCAACTCGCAGGGCGGGGCGGGAGCGGCCGGTGGCCCGGGCGGCGTAGGCGGCCAGAGCGCGCTCACACAGGCGGTGCAGCAGGGCGGCCCGATTGCCGGCGAGCGCATGACCGGCAAGCTCTCGTTCATCGACAACGCGGTCGATACCGCGACGGGCACGGTGCAGCTCAAGGCGACGTTCGACAACTCGACCGGCCGCCTGTGGGCGGGACAGTTCGCGACGACGTCGCTGCATCTCTACGATGAGGAGAACGCGCTGGTCGTTCCGCAGTCGGCGATCGTCACGGGTCAGCGCGGGTCGTACGTGTACGTCGTCGATCGCGCGGATACGGCGCGCCAGCGCGCGGTGATCGTCGAGCGCGTATCGGGCGGACTGGCGATCGTCTCGACCGGAATTCAGGAAGGCGATCGCGTGGTGACGGATGGTCAGTCGCGCTTGACGCCCGACTCCCCGGTGCGCATTCGCGGCGCAAGCGATAACGGCGGTGGTCGTCGCGGCGGTCGCCGTGGCGGTACGACTGCAGCTGCCGCGGCTCCGGCAAACACCGAGACCGCGCGCGCTGATGCCGACGATGCCCCGTCCGCCCGCGCCGATTCCGCGGGCGGAGCAGGCAGAGGGCAGGGCGGAGGCCAGCGCCGCGGACGCCGGAGTCGTTAGCCCCAAGTCTGAGGCGTTGCCATGAACTTCACTGGCTTGTTTGTGCGACGGCCGGTCATGACGACATTGCTCATGATCGGCGTCCTCGTGTTCGGCATCGTGTCGTACCGGAAGCTGCCGGTGAGCGATCTGCCGACCGTCGATTCGCCGTCGATCAGCGTCGGCGCCAATCTTCCGGGCGCGAGTCCCGAGACCATGGCCGCGACCGTGGCGACCCCGCTGGAAAAAGCGTTCAGCGCGATCGCCGGTATCGACGAGATGACGTCGAACTCCGGGAACGGCAATACGAACATCAACATCACGTTCTCGCTCGACCGCGACGTCGAAGCGGCGGCGCAGGACGTGAACGCGGCGATCGGCAAGACGCTGCCGTTCCTGCCGTCGACCATTCTCCCGCCGAATTACCACAAGCAGAATCAGTCGGCGGCGCCGATCATCAACATCGCGCTGACGTCGAACGTGCTGCCGATGCAGCAAGTCGACGAGTACGCCGAAACGACGATCGCGCAGCGCCTGTCGATGATCGAAGGCGTGGCCTCGGTCAACGTGTGGGGCTCGGCGAAGTACGCGGTGCGCGTGCAGCTCGATCCGAGTCAGCTCGCGAGCCGCAACATCAGCGTGTCGCAGGTCGCGACGGCGATTCGTCAGAATAGTGTGATGCTGCCGACCGGCGTGCTGTACGGCAAGGACAAGACGCTCACGATTCAAGCGACCGGGCAGCTCAACAACGCCAACGAGTTTCGGAGGCTGATCATCGCCTATCGGAACGGCGCCGCGGTGCGCCTGGGCGACGTCGCGAACGTGCTCGACGACATTCAGAACAACAAGTCGGCGGCGTGGTACGATCAGGAACGCTCGATCAATCTCTTCATCAATCGCCAGCCGGGAACCAACACCGTCGAAGTCGCGAAGCGTGTGCGCGACGCGCTCGACGAGATTCGGCCGTCGCTGCCGCCGACGCTTGGGCTTCACGTGCAGTTCGATCGCTCGGTCGGCATCGAGAGCGCGGTGAAGGACGTGAAGGAGTCGCTGCTCGTCGCGCTCGTGCTCGTCGTCCTCGTGATCTTCGTGTTTCTGCGGAATCCGGTCGCGACGCTCATTCCGAGCCTCACGCTGCCCTTGGCCGTCATCGGCACGTTCTCGGTGATGTTCATGCTGGACTTCAGCGTCGACAATCTGTCGCTGATGGCGCTCACGCTCGCGGTCGGCTTCGTGGTCGACGACGCGATCGTGATGCTCGAGAACATCGTGCGGCATCTCGAGATGGGGAAGCAACCGATGGACGCGGCGCTCGAAGGCTCGGCGGAAGTTGGCTTCACCGTGCTGTCGATGTGCCTGTCGCTGTCGGCGGTCTTCATTCCGCTGATGTTCATGGGCGGTGTGATCGGCCGGTTGTTCCGGGAGTTCGCGGTGACGATCAGTGTCGCGATTCTCGTCTCCGGATTCGTCGCGCTCACACTCACGCCAATGCTGTGCAGCCGGCTCCTCAAGGCCAAGCATCATCACGAGGAACACGGCCGCTTCTTCACCGCGACCGAGCGCGCGTTTCAGGCGTTGCTGAACGGATACGAGCGCAGCCTGGGTTGGGTCATGCGTCATCGGGTGGTCACGCTCGTCTTCTCGGCGGCGATTCTCGCGGCGACGGCGCTTCTGTTCACGAACATTCCGAAGGGGCTGTTTCCGCCCGACGATACCGGCTCGCTCAACATGACCGCGGAAGCGGCGCAGGGCACGACGTTCGTCGAGATGCTGCGTTTCCGGAAGCTCGTGAGCGACCGGCTCGACGCGGACACGAACGTCGCGTCGTACACGACCAATGCCGGCGGCGGCATGGGCGCCAGCTCGAATCAGGTCGGCGTGAACATCACGCTCAAGCCCGCGGGCCAGCGTCCGCCGGCGGACGAGATGGTGCACGAGCTGACGGACCGCATGCGCGGGATTCAGGGCCTGCAAGTGTTCGTCACCAATCCGCCGAGCATTCGCATTGGTGGGCGCGGGTCGAAGACGGCGTATCAGTACACGCTGCGCGGACCGGATATCACGCAGCTGTACGATCAGGCCGGAAAGCTCCTCACGCGGCTGCAGGATGATCCGATGCTGAGCGGCGTGACCTCGGATCTTCAGAACCGCGCGCCGATTCTGCGCATTCACATCGATCGCCAGCGCGCGCTCGAGCTCGGGGTGACGCCGCAGGGTATCGAGTCGGCGCTCGCGAACGCGTTCAACCAGCAGCAAGTCTCGACGATCTTCGGCGAGACGAATCAGTACTACGTCGTGATGGAGACGGTGCCCAGTGCGCAGCTCGACGCGAATGCGCTCGACAAGTTCTTCGTGCCGGGCGCGGGCGGAAAGCAAATCCCGCTGACCGAAGTCGCGTACTTCGAGCAGACGACGGGGCCGTTGAGCGTCGCGCACTCGGGCCAGATGGCGTCGACGACGATCTCGTTCAACCTCGCGCCGGGCGTGTCGCTGGGCGCCGCGACGTCGGACGTCGACAAGATCGCGCACCAGATGCTGCCGGCAACGATCACCGGTGGTTTCTCGGGGACCGCGCAGGCGTTCCAGGACTCGCAGAAGGGCATGGGCCTGCTGCTCCTGATCACGATCTTCATCATCTACATCATTCTCGGAATTCTCTACGAGAGCTTCATCCATCCGGTCACGATTCTGACTGGATTGCCGTTCGCCGCGTTCGGCGCGCTGCTCGCGCTCTATCTCACGCACGTGGAGCTTGGCGTGTACGGCTACGTCGGCATCATCATGCTGATCGGCATCGTGGAAAAGAACGCAATCATGATGATCGACTTCGCGCTCGAGCGGCAGCGGAGCGAACGCATCTCGCCGGCGAAGGCGATCGTCGAAGCGGCGAGCGTGCGTTTCCGTCCGATCATGATGACGACGGTGTCGGCGATCGCGGGCACGCTGCCGATCGCGATCGGCGTCGGCACGAGCGCCGCATCGCGGCGTCCGCTCGGCATTGCGGTGGTGGGTGGCCTGGCATTCTCGCAGGTCGTGACGCTGTACGTCACCCCCGTGTTCTACTCGTACTTCGATGAATTGCAGACCTGGCTCGGCCGCCGCGCCGCGCGGGCGGTGGCTGTGACCGAGCCGGTGCCGGTGGCAGGCGATTGAGTGTGGCTTTGGTTAGAAGAGCGAATGGAAAGAGCGATGGGAAAGAGCGATTGGAGAAAGCGAATGGAAAGAGCGATTGGAAACGGCGGCGCGGTTTCCATTCGCCGTTTCCAATCGATGCTTCCATTCGCCGTTTCCACTCGCGCTTTCCACTCGCCTTTGCCTTTCTTTTTTGAGTAGTCGATGACCTCTACGACGTTATTCATCAAACGCCCCGTCATGACGACGCTCGTCATGATCGGCATTCTCGTGTTCGGCATCGTCGCCTACCGGCAGCTGCCGGTCTCCGATCTGCCGAACGTCGACTTCCCGACCGTCACCGTCACGGCGTCGCTGCCCGGCACGAGCCCGCAAACGATGGCCGCGACCGTCGCCACGCCGCTCGAGAAACAGTTCTCGACCATTGCCGGCATCGACAACATGACGTCGACGTCGAGCCTCGGGCAGACGCAGATCGTCATTCAGTTCGCGCTCGACCGGAACATCGACGCCGCCGCGCAGGACGTGCAGGCCGCCATCGCGCAGACCGGACGCCAACTGCCGCAAGGCATCATTCCGCCGTCGTATCAGAAGACGAATCCCGCCGACGCGCCCATTCTGACGCTCGCGCTCACGTCCACCGAAGTGCCGCTCTCGACGCTCGACGAGTTCGGCGAGACGACGCTCGCGCAGCGGCTCTCGATGGTGAGCGGCGTCGCGCAGGTGCTCGTGTACGGCGCGCAGAAATACGCCGTGCGTCTCCAGCTCGATCCGGCTCAGCTCGCCACGCGCAACATCGCGCTCGAGGACGTCGCGAACGCCGTGACGCAGCAGAACGTCAACATGCCCACGGGCGTGCTGTATGGACCGAAGACCGCGCTCACCGTGCAGGCCACCGGGCAGCTCGACAGCGCGAGCGAATTCGGCAACATGATCGTGGCGTATCGCAACGGCGCGCCGGTGCACCTCGCGGAGATCGGCAAGATCACCGACGACGTCCAGAACAACAAAACCGCCAGCTGGTTCAACGGCGAACGCGCGATCGTGCTCGCGATTCAGCGCCAGCCGGGCACCAACACCGTCGACGTCGCGAATCACGTCAAGACGGCGCTCGAGAAGCTCAAGGCCGAGATTCCGCCGTCCGTCGAAGTATCGACGCTGTACGACCGGTCGGCGACGATCAAGGCGAGCGTCGACGACGTGACATTCACGCTCGAGCTCACGCTCTTCCTCGTCGTTGCCGTCATCTTCGTCTTTCTCCGCAACTGGTCGGCGACGATCATCCCGAGCCTCGCGCTGCCGATGTCCATCATCGGCACGTTCTCGGTGATGTATCTGCTGCACTACTCGCTCGACAATCTGTCGCTGATGGCGCTCACGCTCGCGGTCGGCTTCGTGGTCGACGACGCGATCGTGATGCTCGAGAACATCGTGCGGCATCTCGAGATGGGGAAGCCGAAGATGGAAGCTGCGGTCGACGGCGCGGCCGAAGTCGGCTTTACGATTCTCTCAATGACGTTCTCGCTCGCCGCGGTGTTCATCCCGTTTCTGTTCATGGGCGGCATCATCGGCAAGCTGTTTCACGAGTTCGCGGTGACGATCGGCGTGGCGATTCTCGTGTCGGGCTTCGTGTCGCTCACGCTCACGCCGATGCTGTCGAGCCGGTTCCTCAAGTCCGATCACGGCAAGACGCACGGCCGCCTCTACCAGGCCAGCGAACGGTTCTTCGACGGCATGCTCGGCTTCTATGAACGGACGCTGGCCTGGGTCATGGACCGGCGTCCGCTCACCTTGGTGTTCTCGTTCGTCATATTAGTAGCAACGGGTTACTTATTCTGGTCCACGCCCAAGGGACTTTTCCCCACGGACGACACCGGCCAGCTGCTCGCGACGACCGAAGCCGCGGAAGGCGTGTCGTTCGACGCGCTCGTCGAGCATCAGCAACAGGTCGCCGACGTCGTGCGCAAGGATCCCGACGTGCGCTCGGTGACGTCGTCCGTCGGCACGACCGCGGCGGCGAACCAGGGCCAGCTCACGATCGATCTCAAGCCGATCGAAGAGCGCAAGCGCAGCGCCGAGCAGATCGCGCACGATCTGACCCGCGCGACGTCCGCGGTGCCGGATATCGCCGTGTTCATTCAGAATCCGCCGGCGATCTCGATCGGTGGTCTCGCCTCGAAGTCGCTGTACCAGTACACACTCCAGAGCGGCGACATCAACGCGCTCAACACCTCGGCGCGCGAGATCGAGCGCCGCATGCGGCAGATCCCGGGCCTGGTCGACGTCACGAGCGACCTGTTGATCGAGAATCCGCAGGTCACGGTCGACATCGATCGCGAGCAGTCGGGCCAGCTGGGCGTCTCCGCGAGCGAGATCGAGAACACGCTCTACGACGCATTCGGCCAGCGACAGGTGTCGACGATCTACACGTCGACGAACGAGTACTGGGTCGTGATGGAGCTCCTGCCGCAATATCAACAGGACGTCGGCGCGCTCGGCAAGCTCTGGGTGCGCTCGTCGCGCGGACCGCTCGTCCCGCTCAGCACCGTCGCCAAGTTCAACTACTCCGTTGGCCCCGTGACGGTGAATCACTCGGGCCAGCTGCCGTCGGTGACCGTCTCGTTCAATCTCGAGCCGGGCACGTCGATCGGCACGGCGGTGCAGAAGATTCAGGAGCTCTCGAAGGTCGTGCTTCCGAACACCGTCGCGGCCAACTTCTCCGGCATGGCGCAGGCCTTCGTGACCACGCAGCAGGGATTGCTCCTCCTCATGCTGCTCGCCGTGTTCGTGATCTACGTCATCCTCGGCGTGCTCTATGAGAGTTTCATTCATCCCATCACCATTCTCACGGGCTTGCCCTTCGCGGCATTCGGCGCGCTCGTCACGCTGATTCTCTGCGGCCTCGATCTCGACATCTACGGGTTCGTCGGGATCATCATGCTCATCGGCATCGTGGAGAAGAACGCGATCATGATGATCGACTTCGCGATCGAAGCGCGGCGCGACGGTACTCGCTCCCCGGCCGAAGCGATTCTCGAAGCGGCGAGCGTGCGTTTCCGTCCGATCATGATGACGACGATGGCCGCCCTGATGGGCGCGGTGCCGATCGCGGTCGGCTGGGGCGCGGGCGCGTCGACGCGCCGCCCGCTTGGCGTCGCGGTGGTCGGCGGGTTGGCGTTCTCGCAGCTCGTGACGCTGTACGTGACGCCCGTCTTCTATACGTATCTCGACCAGTGGCAGCAGCGGTTCTCGCGCCGCAAGGTCACGGCGGGGCCGACGCCCGGCGTCACGCCGCCGCGCGAGGCACAGCTGCCGGGGTCGCATCGTCCCGAACCGGCTCCGATGTAAGACTGGCTGTAAACAACAAGGACCTCCGTCATTGCGGAGGTCCTTTGTTGTTCGTGCTTCGCTCGTGTATCTCCCGTCCTTCTCTCGTGCTCCGCTCGGTACTGCCTCGCAACGGATACAGCAGGCGGCGAACAGCGTGCCGCGAGCTGCATCGACTTCGGCAACCAGTCTATCGTCCGGCAGTTCCGCCACTGTTCCCGCGGTGACCCGTGAGCGATCTTTTTCCGTTCCTTTTGCGTTCCTTCGCGCTCCAGTTCGGTTCACCCACACCATTTCGCGTGCTCTCGCATGACGGCCTCACCCACTCCGGCCACACCGCTTTCGCTCGAGCTGCTGGGCGGCATCGAGCTGCGCGGGATTGAAACGGCGGCCGCCGAGCGGGTGTTGGTGCAGCCAAAACTGGTCGCGCTGCTCGTGTATCTCGCGCTCGCCGGTTCGGCGCGGCGGTATCAACGGCGCGACCATCTCGTGGCGTTGCTCTGGCCGGAGCTGGATCAGGCGCACTCGCGGACGGCGCTGCGCAAAGCGGTCCATTTCATCCGGGGCGCGGTTGGTAGCGAAATGCTACTATCTCGCGGCGACGAAGAGATCGCCCTGGCCGAGGGTGCCGTGACATGCGACGCCCTGGAGTTCGTCACGCACGTCGAAGCCGGACGGCTCGCGCGGGCGATGGACCTCTACCGCGGCGATCTCATGCCCGGCTTTCACCTGAGCGGATGCGCCGACTTCGAGCGCTGGCTCGACGACCAGCGCAACGATCTGCGCGAGCGCGCCGGTGGAACCGCGCTCGCGCTCGCGCAGATGTTCGAGAAGGATTCCTCGTACACCATCGCCACCAAGTGGGCGCGCCGCGCCGCACGCTTCTCGTGGGACGATGAACGCGTGCTGCGGCGCGCCGTGTCGTTGATGGACCGCGCCGGCGATCGCTCGGGGGCGCTCCGCCTCTACGACGAGTTTGCCGAGCGGCTCAAGGCCGACTTCGGCGCCGAGCCCTCACCCGAGACGACTGCTCTCATCCGACGGATGCGGCCGGGCTGACCTCGACGACGTCGCCGACGTCGAGGTGCTTTGGCGATCGTGAATACCTTCGCCGATTTCCTCGATCATTTTCTTGTTGAACGCCGGGATGTCGTCCGGCTTGCGGCTGGTGACGAGTCCTTCGTCGGTCACGACTTCGCGATCGACCCAATCGCCGCCGGCGTTGCGAATGTCCGTCTGCAACGACGGCCACGACGTGACGGTGCGATCGCGCACGCAGCCGGCTTCGACGAGCAGCCACGGTCCATGACAGATCGCGGCGACAGGCTTGCCCGCTTGAAAGATCTGTTTGACGAACTCCACCGCGCGCGTGTCCTGGCGCAGGTGATCGGGATTCATCACGCCGCCGGGAAGGAGCAGCGCATCGAAGTCGTCGGGCCTGGCTGAGCCGAGCTCGAGGTCGACGTCGAGTTGATCGCCCCAGTGATCGTGCTGCCACGCTTTGATCTTTCCGCTCTTGGGTGAGATGAGCGTGGTCTTCGCGCCTGCTTCGTCGAGCGCTTTGCGCGGCTCGGTGAGCTCGACTTGCTCGACGCCGTCGGTGGCGAGAATGGCGACGCGTTTTCCGCCGAGTTTGCCGGGGTTGCTGTGTTTGTCGTTGGTCATGAATGTGCTCCGTTGAATCGTGGTGACGTGCGCGGAGCATGGCGGCAAAGTGCGGACCGCGGCGCGAGCAGCGAGCAGCGAGCAGCGAGCAGCGAGCAGCGATCTGGACGGCATGACGGCTGTGTCCGAGATTCTCGGCCATGACACTGCGATTTCGTATCGGGGCGTTCGTCGTCTGTGGCGCGTTGGCGACTGCTCGCGCCGGCGCGCAGCGCGGTTCGCGCGCGATGACGCTCGACTGGATGCTGAGCGATTCGGGACGACGCGTCGCCCAGCTGCCGCAAACGGGCTGGCTCGCGAGCGGCGGGCTCGTCATGTTCGACGCTCGGCGGTCGCCGACGGAGCGAACCATCGAGCGAGTCGATCTGACGACGGGGGCGCGACATGTGATGGTCGATGCACACTCCGCGATCGCCAGTCTCAACGCGCTGGTCCCGGCCTCGGCCCGGCAGGTTGCGCTCGACTGGCCGGATGCGTTCGATGCGACCGGTGCGCACGCGCTCTACGTCATCGACGGCGACCTGTTTGTCCTCGATCTCGCGTCGGCGCGCTTCGATCGCTTGACGCACACGCCGACCGAGGAGCACTCGGCCGATTTTTCGCCGGATGGGCGCATGGTGTCTTTTGTGCGCGAGAACGATTTGTTCGTCGTCGATGTGCGCACGCATCGTGAGACACGTCTCACCCATGACGGATCGGCGACCACGCTCAACGGCACGCTCTCGTGGTTGTATTGGGAGGAAGTGTTCGGCCGCCACGACGTCGGCTACTGGTGGTCGCCTGATTCCAAGCGCATCGCGTTTCTGCAAACCGACGAGTCGCGCGTGCCGATCGCGACGTTCGTGGACGTCGCGCCCGTGCATCCGCGCATCATCACGCAGCGGTATTCCAAGGCGGGCGACCCGAACCCGCGCGTACGCGTCGGCGTGATCGACGTGCGAAATCCGTCGACGCCGGCGTGGATGCACGTCGACGCGGCCAACGGCCTGCTGTTGCGCGTGAACTGGCTTCCGGGCTCGGCGCGCCTTGCGATCGAAACGCTCACGCGCGATCAGCATACACTCACGCTCGCGTTTGCGGATCCAGTGAGCGGCCGAGCGATGCACATTCTGGACGAACACGACTCGGCCTGGGTGAACGTTCACGACGACCTGCATTTCCTGCGCGACGGGAAGTCGTTCCTCTGGGCCTCGGAGCGCGACGGCTACTACCACGTCTATCGGTATGACGACACTGGCAGGCTGCTGAACCAGGTCACGAGCGGCGATTTTGCCGAGGCGTCGTCGGGCGGCGTACCATGGGTGAGGCAATCCGTCCTCGGCGTCGACGAAGCGCACGATTGGATGTACTTCACGTCCATGCGCCAGTCGCCCACCGAGCGGCATTTGTACCGCGTTCATCTCGACGGCAGCGGACTGACACGTCTCACGACGACGCACGGCACGCACCAGATCAGCATGTCGCCGGATGCAACATGGTTCGTCGACGTTCACTCGACCGCCGACCAGCCGCCGACGCTCGAGGTCCGCGGTGCCGGCGCGACGACATCTGGCATTGAGCTGGCCTCGAACACGGGTGCGCTGGCGAGTTTCAACATCTCGTATCCCGAGCTCATTCGCATTCCGGCGCGCGACGGGTTTCTAATGCCGGCGACGATCAGGCGCCCGCGGAACTTCGATGCGACGCATCGCTATCCCGTGATCATGGAGGTTTACGGCGGGGCGTCGTCGCCCATCGTCGAGGATGCGTGGTACTCGTGGACGCTTCTGTACCAATTGCTGGTCGACAAAGGCTTCCTCATCGTGCAGGTCGACAACCGCGCGGCGACCGCGATCAGCAAGCGGCTGGAAGACGTCGCCTATGGAACTGTCGGACGCTCCGAGGTCGCCGACCTTGGCGATGCGGCGACGTGGCTCGCATCGCAGCCGTGGGTGGACTCCTCACGCATCGGCGTGTGGGGATGGAGCAACGGCGGCTACGTGACGCTCAATTTGCTCACGCGCACGACGCAGTTTGCGGCCGGTATCTCCGTGGCGCCTGTGACGGATTGGCGCTATTACGACACCAAATGGTCCGAGGCATTCCTTGGCATGCCGCAGGCGAATCCGGCGGGCTACGACAGCGCATCCGTGGTGTTGCGAGCGGCGAATCTCCACGGCCGATTGCTGCTGGTGCACGGGTCATACGACGACAACGTGCATCCGCAGAACGAGCAGGCGTTCATCGACGCGCTGGTGCGGGCGGGGAAGACGTTCGACTACATGGTTTATCCGATGCGCAAGCACGAGATAGGCGATCGCCCGGCGCGCCGCCATTTGTATCAAACGATGATCGAGTTCTGGGAGCGGAATCTTCTGCGATAAGGACGACGCAGAACGCGGAGCCTCATTCCGCCCGTAGCACGCCGACGGGATCCACTCGCGCCGCCCGGAGCGCCGGCAGCGCGCTCGCCACCGCGGCGATGGCGACGAGCAGCGCCGCGACGCCGAGTGTCACGAGCGGTTCGCGCGGCGAGGTATCGTAGAGCAGCGTTTGCATCACGCGCGACACGGCGAGCGCGATCAGCAGTCCGAGCGCGACGCCGATCATCGTCAGGCGGACGCCCTGGCCCACGACGAGGCGCAATACGTCCGCGCCGCGTGCGCCAAGCGCGATGCGCACGCTGATCTCGTGCAGCCGTTGAGAGACGGAGTATGAGAGAACGCTATAGGTGCCCAGAGCGGCGACGGTGAGCGCGAGGAGCCCGAAGCCGCCGAAGAGGAGCAGCCCGACGTGCCACGGGCGAAGCTGCGGCTCCATGAGTGCTGGAACCGATTGTACGTACGCGACCGCCGTTCGGCCAAATACGCGCGTGAGCTCGCCGCGAATGAGCCGTTCGACGACCGCTGTCTGTCCTGGTTTCGCGCGCGCAATGATCGTGTTCGGTCCGCGCGGCCGGCCGGCGGGGTCATAACCGAAGGGCGTAATGAGCTGAATCACCGGCTTCTCGACGACATCGGAGACGTGTGAATCGCGCATGACGCCTATCACGACGCTGCACGGTTCCTTGGCGGTGAGCACGCGAAGACATTTGCCAAGGGCATCCTGCCGCGGCCAGTAGAATTGCGCTGCCGTCTCGTTCACGACGAGCACGGGTGCGCCGTCGCGATCGGCATCGGTGAAGAATCGGCCGCGCGCCATCTTCGCCCCCGTCGCCGCGAGATAGGTAGAGGTCGTGGCATTCCACGTGGGATCGCGCTTGTCGAGACTCGGGACCCGCTCGCCGTTGGCAAAGTAGACGCCGATCATCGAGTAGCCTTCCATCGGGCCACCCGTGCTGAGCGCCATCGCCTGGATGGCCGGCGCACCCTCGAGCCGCTTACCGGCCGCCATGAGACCGAGGCCGATTTGTGGGGAATGAAAGCGTCCCCAGTCCAAATAACGGCCGGTGGAATCGAGCGGATACGCTGATCCATACACTACCCGATCGGCGTCGAACCCGAGATCGATCGCGCGCAGTCGCATGAGACTATGCACATAGAGGCCGGCGCCATAGAGCAACAGAACCGTCATCGCCACCTGCGCCACGAGGAGCAGTTGCCGCAGCCGCGAACGGTGCGCGCCCGCACCGCCGTCGCGTGCGCCGCTCTTGAGCGCCTCCGTGAGCTCCGGGCGACTCGCTTGCACAGCGGGCACCAACCCGGCGAGCACGCCGGTCGCAATCGCGATGAAACCAATGAATGCGACGACGCGCGCGTCGATCGCGGAATCGGTCCAATACGTCGCCGGCATGAGCAACGCGCGCAGCGCATTGCCGGCCCACACGCTGACCATGAGCGCGGCGACCGCCGCAACGGCCGCGAGAATGATTCCTTCGCACAGAAGCTGCGACACGAGGCGTGCCCGCGACACGCCGAGGGCGATGCGCACCGCGATTTCCCGGCGCCGTCCCATTGCCCGAGCCAGTAACAGACTCGCCACGTTCGCGCACGCGATCAGCAACACGATGATCGTGACACCGATCAGCCGCCGCGCGATCGCGACTTCGGGAACCGGCTTGATCGACGGCGCCAGCGACTCGAGGATCGGTCCGGCCAGCATCACCCCGCCGGTGTCGCGCACGGCGTTGGTGGTGGCGCCGCGGCCCTCCGGCACCACTGTGCGGCGAACGATCGTCGTCGCGGCGCTCTCGAGCCATTCGTTCGACGTGCCGGGCGCAACGCGCACGAGCAGCCGCATGCGCGTGCCCGAGAAATAGCTCGTATACCAATCGTGATCGTTGAGCGACTCGGGGATCGACGCGAACGGCATCCAGACGTCGGTGGCGCTGAGATCCGGTCCGTCGAACCCGCGCGCCGCGACGCCGATGATTGTCGTACGCTGGCGATTGATCTCCACGACCTTCCCGATGACGTTCGGCGCGGCGTCGAACACGCGATGCCAGAGCCGATCGCTAATCACCGCGACATACGCGGGCGCGCCCATGACCTGCTCGTCCGGCGCGAAGAAGCGGCCCATCGCCGGGTGCACGCCGAGTGCCGACATGTACCCGGTCGTCACGTACGCGCCGTGCAGCGTCATCGGCGCGTTATCGACGACCGCCGGCACCGTGTCCGGCTTGGTATATCCCGCAACCTGTGCGCGCGGCGCGAGGCTGCTGTCGAGCAGCGTGTACACGGGATAGGGGAAGATGTCGCGGATTCCGGCGACTTCACCGACGGTCCACGTCGTTCGCACATAGAGCCGGCGCAGTTCGTCCGGGCGCACAATTCCCGAGGGCGGCCGATTGAACAATCGATCGGCCAACGAAAACATGGCGCCGTTCGCCCCAACTCCGAGCGCAATCGTCACGATGCATGCGATGGCCAACCCATGCGATCGCCGCAACCCGCGCACCGCGAACACGGCGTCGTACCACACGTTGTCGAGCACCTGCATGCGATCGCGCCGCTGATTCACGCGCTTGCCGATGCTCAGCAACTCATCGCGCGCCTGGCGTTCGTTCCCGAATCGCTCACGAGCGCGGCACTCCGCAGCCTCGCGCGTCGCGCCCGCCGCCATGAACTCGGCGACGCGCTGCTCGAAATGAAACGCCAGCTCGTCGTTGACGTCGGCGGCTACGTTGCGCCGCCAAAAGCGGAGGTAGCGGCGCCAACGCGGTTCGTCGGGCAGTGCAGGCATGGCCGGACTCCGGAAATCACGTGGGCTGTGTGCGTGTGCGCATCACGCGCGCGACCGCGTCGACGTAGTCGTCCCACCCGCGCGTTTCCTGCTTGAGGTGAGCGCGGCCTCGCGGCGTGAGCCGATAGAACTTGGCGCGCCGGCCGGTGGGCGACACTCCCCACTCCGCGGCAATGAGCTCGCGCTCTTCCATGCGGTGCAGGGCGGTGTAGAGCGCGCCGTCGAGCACGACGAGCGCCTCGCCAGAGCTCTGCTCGATCCACCGGGCGACGGCGTAGCCGTGCCGTGGCCCCCAGATGAGACCGCGAAGGATGAGGGTGTCGAGCGTGCCCGGCATTACTTCCATGATTGAGCCATTTGATGATGATGCCTCAATAATTGATGTATCACAACCTGGCATGGGATAGCCTGGGCGTCAAGAGCCATGCCCCCGGTCCCTATTGCTTTCCAATAGGAAACATGGTAGTCATATGGGTAACCCATACGGGAGTCGCCGTGGCGGACCGCATCGACGTCCAGCAGGGCACACTGTCGCTCATGGTGCTGCGTACCCTCGAGGTCCTCGGGCCGCTGCATGGCTACGGCATCGCGCGGCGCATCGAGGAAACGAGCGGCGACCGCCTGGCGCTCAACTACGGAACGCTCTACCCGGCGCTCCTCAAACTGGAGCAGGAAGGCTTCATTCATGGCGAGTGGGGCGCGTCGGAGAACAACCGGCGCGCCAAATTCTACCATCTGACGGCCGCCGGCCAGAAGCAACTCGCGCGTGAGACGCGAGAATGGCGCGAGACGGCACAGCTCATCGAGTCGTTCTTCGCGCTGCGGCCGGAGCGCGCATGAGCGCGCTGCGCGGCGTGCGCGCGTTCGTCATTCGTCTCGTGGGCGCCGGCCGCGCGGCACTCGGCTCCCGACGGGCCGACGACGATCTGCGCGCCGAGCTCGAGGCGCATCTCGAGATGGACATCGCCGAGCATGTACGGCGAGGCATGTCGCCGGACGAAGCTCGGCGGGCTGCGCTCATCGCGGCCGGCGGCGTGACGCTCGCCGTCGAGGCCGTGCGCGAACGGCGCGGCCTGCCACAGATCGAGCAATGGGCAACGGACCTCCGCTACGCGATGCGTACGCTTCGCAACAAGCCTGCGTATACCATCGCGATGATTCTCACGCTCGCGCTGGGCATCGGCGCGAACAGCGCGATGTTCACGATCGTGAACGCGGTGGTGTTCCGTCCACTGCCATATCCCGATGCCGATCGCATCGTCGCGATCTCGCTCGGCCGGCCGGGCGAGGATCGGCACGTCGTCGACGATCGTAACTATTTCGCGTGGCTCGAGTCGGCGAAGTCGGTCGATCTCGCCGCGACGTCATATACCACCGCCGTGTTCGCGCTACCCGATGGCGCGGTCGATGTACCCGGCGCGCGCGCGACGCGCGACTACTTCGCCGTGTTTGGCGCGACTCCGATTCTCGGGCGAACGTTCAATGACGACGAGCTTCGGCAGCCCGGCATTCCCGCGATCATCCTTGGCGAGCGACTGTGGCGCGCGTCGTTCAACGCCGATCCCGCGATCGTCGGCAAGAGCGCGAGCGTCGATGGCCATGCCGCGACGATCGTGGGCGTCATGCCCGCGTGGTTTCAGGATCGCGGCGCCGAGTGGTGGCGGCCGTATCGGATCGAGCCGCCGACCGGGCGCGCGACGTTCTTCTACACGCCGATCGCTCGGCTGCGGTCGGGCTATACCATGGATGCGGCGCGCGCCGAACTGACGACGATCACCGAGCGAGTGCGCGAAGACCGAATCGGCGCCGAGCAAGGGCTGCGGCCGATTCTGATGACGCTGCACGAGCGGCGATACGGCAATCGCCGGAAACCACTGCTCGTGCTCTTCGCCGCCGTCGGCGTGCTGCTCGCCATCGCGTGCGCGAATCTGGCCAATCTCACGCTCGCTCGCGCGGCCGGGAGGCAGCGTGAATTGTCGCTGCGTCTCGTGCTGGGCGCGGGACGTTGGCGTGTCGTGCGTGGCTTGTTATGTGAGAGCGTGCTCTTGTCGCTCGGCGGTGCACTCGCCGGATTGCTCGTGGCGCGCGGGGCCGTGGCGTACGCCATTCGCTTGAGTCCGGCGTCGGTCGGGAACATGCAAGGGATTCACATCGACAGCGCGGTGTTGCTCTTCACACTGCTCATGGCCGTCGCGACGAGCGTTGCGTTCGGCTTGGTGCCCGCCATCGTCGCGTCGCGCGGTGACGTGCACGCCGCTCTGGCCACCTCGGCGCCTCGAAGCGCCGGCAGCGCCGCGCAACTCGTCGTACGACGGCTGCTGGTGGTAGCGCAACTCGCGACGGCGCTCGTGCTCCTGACCGGCGCCGGCCTGGTTGCGCGAACGTTCTGGCGGGTGGCGGCGATCGACCCGGGATTCCGTCCGAGCGGCGCCTTTCTCTTCGGTATCCGATTGCCGTCGAGCCGGTACACCGAGGCGCGGCCGGACGTGTTTTATAGAACGCTCATCGAGCGTGTTCGCGGCCTTCCCGGCGTTCGGTCGGCGGCGCTCACCGATGGTCCGCCGCTGGCGTACGGCGTGCGCATGCGGTACGGGACGCACGACGTCAACGGAGATACGATCCCGCGGATCGACGTGGTGGCGGCGGGCCGGGACTACTTCGAGACGATCGGCGCGACGCTGCTGCACGGACGCACGTTCACCGACGCCGATCGCGCAGGTGCCTTGCCCGTCGCGGTGGTCGACGCGGCACTCGCGCGTCGTATGTTCGGCACGACGGATGTATTGGGGCGAACGCTCCCGTATTTGGATCATCCGCTCCGCATTGTCGGCGTGGCGAGGGACGTTCTGCACGACGATCTGGAGCAGGGCGCCGCGCCGACCGCCTATCTCCCGATCGGGCAATCGGGCGTCGAGACGTTCGAGACCGTGATCGTTCGCGCGACGACGCCGGCTGAATCACTCGAGCCGACGATCATCGCGATCGTGAGAAGCATGGACCCGGCGCTCGCGCCTCCCAAGTTCGACACGATGGAGCACGTGGTCGACCAGGCGCTCGCTCCGCGACAGTTCACGTTCTTCCTGCTCGGTGCATTTGCGGGGCTCGCCGCGTTGTTGGCCGTGATCGGTCTGTACGGCATGCTCGCCGATCTCGTCTTGCAGCGGACGCGCGAGATCGGCATTCGCGTTGCGCTCGGCGCGGATCCACGCCGCGTCACGCGGCTCGTGCTGGGTCAAGGTGTGACACTGGCCGTCATGGGCACGGCGATCGGATTCGGCGTCGCCATGTTCGGGGTGCGAGTGATGCGCACGATGGTGTTCGGCACGAGCGTGTATGACCCGTTCACCTTCGCGGCGGTGGCGGGCCTGCTCATTGGTGTGTCGGTGATCGCGGCGTGGATTCCGGCGCGCCGGGCGAGTCGAGTCGATCCGGTACGCGCGTTGCGGGCGGAGTGAGCCGTCGGCGAGTGGTGATCTCGGACTGCAAGGCGGGGTACCCGCGGGATCGCGACAACGGCCGAAGGTCATACCCGGCTCGTTCGTGGTGCTGGTGGTGCAGCGCCGCTAACTGGTAGTAGCTTTGGCGGCAGGTTCATCTCCTCGCACGAGGGCTCGATCATGACTCGCATTCCGCTGCTCTGCGCATTCGGCGCACTCGGCGTTGCCGCGACGCTTTCAGCGCAGCAGCCCGTGTCGTTCAGTGAATCACCGTACAAGGTGTTGACGCGCGCCCGTGTCGGCGGCGAAGGCGGTTGGGATTACATCCAGGCCGATCCCGTCGGACGCCGCCTGTACATCCCGCGCGGTGGCATTCGCGCGGCGGCG
This sequence comes from Gemmatimonadaceae bacterium, assembly GCA_035606695.1. NCBI lineage: Bacteria > Pseudomonadati > Gemmatimonadota > Gemmatimonadia > Gemmatimonadales > Gemmatimonadaceae > Gemmatimonadaceae bacterium. The sequence continues at coordinate 43,387 of DATNEW010000034.1, read as the reverse complement.
GCCACCGACAGCACACCCGCGCGCGAGGCTGTCGCGCCGCGCATCGAGGTGTACAACCTCGATGATCTCACATCGGTCGGTCAGATTCTCACCGCGCCAAACTCGCAGGGCAACGGCGTTGCGGTCGATCCAAAATCCGGACACGGGTTTTCGAGCAGCCGGCCGCAGATCACGATGTTCGACACGAAGTCGCTGCAGATCATCAAGAGCATCCCGATCGATTCGGGCGTCGGTCCGGATGGCATCTACTTCGACAACTTCAACGATCGCGTCTACGTTTTCAGTCATCCGACGAAAGACGCCACCGTGATCGACTCGAAGACCGGCACGGTGCTGGGACGCATTCCGCTCGGCGGCACACCCGAGCAAGCGGTGTCCGACGGCAACGGCACGTTGTACGTCGTGATGCAGGATCGGCCGGAGGGTGGCGTCGCCGTCGTGGACACGCGAGCGATGAAGACGACGACACACTACTCCTTCGGCGATGTCGGCGGATGCAACGGCCTTGCGATCGACACGAAGAATCACGTGCTGTTCGCCGCGTGCGCCCAATCCGGCAATCCGCCGGTGCAGCCGGCGCAGCCGAAGATGGTGATCCTCAGCGCAAAGGATGGAAAGATTCTGACGACACTGCCGCTGGCCGGCGGGTCCGACGGGGCGACGTTCAATCCCGCGACGATGGAAGCGTTCAGCACGCACGGCAACGGGACGTTGACGGTGGTGAAGGAGACCAGCCCCGCGACGTTCGAGGTCGAGCAGAATCTTCAGACGATGAACGGCGCGCGCACGATCACGTTCGATCCGAAGACGGGCCACGTTTTCGCGATGAGCCAGGAGCGGGGACCGGCACCGCCGCCGCCGCCGGGCGGTGGACGCGGCGGTTTCGCCCCGGCGATTCCGGGATCGTTCACGATTTTGATGATCGGGAAATAGCGCGAGCGTTTCGCCTAACGACCGGGCCATGTGAACAGCGACGAGGGCACGGGCGCCATGCGCGCCTGTGTCACGTCGCCCGGTTCCACGGCGAAGTTCGACGTGGGATCGCCGTTGATGAACCGCACCTGCACGCGGTGAATGCCGGTACCTCCCGTACCGCCGGTCGGAAAGGCGACGTCGAGACGATACGTGTGCTTCGACCGCGTCGGGTATGCGCCGATGAGACTGAAGCCAACGCTGTGCGCGGTGCCCGTCGTGCCGAAGGGTACGTTGCCGGCGTCGATCCAACCTGCATCAGCGAATAACGCGACACCGAGATCGGCGCGGTGTACGAGAGCGGGAACGGCGAAGCGCGCCTCGAGACGAAGCACGTCGCGCCGCGCGCCAAGGAGCGGCGAGCCGGCGAAACCGCGCGGACCACCGAGTGCATCGCTCATCGTGAGCTGCGTCGGCAACGCGGCGCGGTCGATGACGGAAAAATTGTCTTCCGCCGACAGCAGCAGCCGCTCGCTCGGCTTCACGTAAGCGGTCGCGTGCACGTTGGCGATGGTCGCCGTGGTGCCGCTGTCGAATTCGCGGCGGGCTTCTCCCTCGAGGTCGGCAAGAATCGCTGTCCTGCGTGACGCGGCTCCGACGTAGATACTCGGCGCCAGAAGAAAGTCGTGTCCGCCGTCGTGCGTCAGCGACGGTGCGGCGAGCGTGCCGGCCTGCCATCCGACCATCAAATCCTGTGGCGCGAAGAGCGCGTCGAATCCGTTCCGCGTGACGAACCGAACGCGCCGTGCGCCGACGAGCGCGCCCAGACGCATCGCGTGAAACGGCTGAAAGCGCGCGAGCAACGCGCTGTCGCGCTGCACCACCGCACCGGAGTCGGACACGACGATCGACGTCGAGGCAGGCGATATCGAGTTGCCGAGCACTACGGGACCGATGAGGAATGGCGTGGCGCCGAAGTTGACGCGATGGATCGTGCCGACCGACCAGCGGTGATCGTGGACCTCAACCGATTGGTCGTCGCCCACCGGCCTCACGACGATCGGGAAGTCGTCGCCGGCGCGATACGTCGCATTCCAGGCAACGCGCTGGAGATCGGACAGCAGGAGTCGCGAGAGCGCGAGATCGACATGATCGCCGAGTCGCTCGCGCGTTGCGTTGGCGGTGGCGAGCGTTGGGCTGCCGAATACGCCGTACACGGAACCTCTGACGAAGCCCGACGTGCGGTAGGGCGAGTTGCTGCCGATGCCGAAGTCGACCATCGTACCCAACCCGAACAGATTTTCGTTGCCGACCGAGAAGGAAGTGGGAACGGCGTGTCGCAACCCACCGGCGGCGAGCACGGGCACTTCGTCCGTCGTCTCGATCTCGACAGCGACCATGCCGCTGTCGGAGGGCACCGCCCGAACGGATGCGTCGGCGAGAAACGGCAGCGCGCGAAGCACGCGCTCGGTCTCCTGCATGCGCTGGGTGGTGCACTCGTCGCCCGGGTGGACGAACGAAAACGCGCGAATGACGCCCGACCGGGTCGTCACGTGATGGAGACCCAACGCGTGCGCGATCGTCCGCCATTTGCTCGCGCTGCCGCCAAAGCTGGGGCGCCGAGCGTTGATCGAAACGGCCGACACGCGCTCGCCCTTGCACGTAGCGCTCGAGTCGGCATTCGTGTCGGCCTTCGCGATCAGGGCGGTCAGGAGCAGGGCGGCGATCATACCCTGCGCGAAAGCAAATATCTGACCGTGGCTGAGTCCGGAGTGTCGGTCGATTCGATGTCACGCTGCGGACAGGTACGTTCCATCAGCTTCCTCACGCGCACGGTGCGTTCACGAATTGCTTCACATGGTTCACATGCTTCACGTGCTTCACGTACTTCACGTACTTCATCTCGGGAGGAGTCTCATGCGACGTCTGACGCTGTTCGGGGGCGTGGCCGCGATCGGATTCACCGCGACCCCCGCGTTGGCGCAGCAGCCGAGCTACAAGCGGGATCTTCCGGATTCCCTCGCGCGGCAAGCCAGGGTCACTGAAGCCGCCGCGATCGCGGTCGCGAAGAAGGCCGTGCCGAACGGGAAAGTGTCGAGCATCGAGCTCGAACGCGAAGGCGGCCGGCTCATCTATTCGATGGACGTGAAGGCCGCCGGCAAGTCGGGCACCGACGAAGTCAACGTCGACGCCAAAACAGGCAAAATGATCGGCAAGGTGCAGCACGAGAGCGCCGCGGCCGAACAAGCCGAGGCGAAGGCGGAGAGGGCCGAGGCGAAGAAGGGAAAGAAGAAACCTTGAACGTTTCGCCGGTCCACTTCAGGAAATTTCTCGAACGACGCCTCGACACGTCCACGTTTCTCGGCCTGCATTTGACGCTGGGGCTCGTCGTGGTCGCGGGCGCGCTGTGGCTGTTCGCATCATTGCTCGATGCGGTGCTCGACAACGCATTTCTCGTTCGCTTCGACAAGTTCGCGGACCGAATGATCCATGCGCAGACCACGCCGGCCGGGTTGGCGTTCTTCAATTTCATGTCGCGCGTTGGATCTCCCGTCGCGATGACCATTCTCGCGATCGTCGGCGGTATCTATCTGCTCGCGCGGCGATGGCCCACGCTGTTCGTCACGTGGGTCGCGGCGTTCGCGGGCGGCGGCTTGCTCGAACGGCTGCTCAAGGCGGTCGTGCATCGCACGCGTCCGCCCTATGGCACGCAGTATCTCACCGGCAATTCGTTCAGCTTTCCGTCAGGTCACGCGATGGCGTCGATCATCGGCTGCGGCATGCTCGTCTATCTGCTCTTCGTTTCACGACAGCTTGGGCGCGGTGGACACGCGGTCGCGATCGGCGCCGCCGCGATCTTCGTGATGCTCGTCGGCGCCAGCCGGATTTATCTCGGCGTTCACTACCCGAGCGACGTGCTGGGCGGATGGGCCGCTGGGGCCGCCTGGCTGGCGATCTGCATCAGCGTGGCGGGAATCGTCCTCCATCACAGAGGGTTTACGCTGTCATCCTCGTGACAGGTCGCCGCCATACGTTCCGGCGGTAGCACCGCCTCCACCCGCCCGAGGAACGTCCGTCGTGCCGCTCGAAGTCATACAGATCGCGTTCGCTGCGCTGCGCGCGAACGTGCTCCGTTCGTTGCTCACCATGCTGGGTATCGTGATTGGAGTGGCCGCGGTCATCGCCATGATCGCCCTGGGCGACGGCGCGCAGGCGTCGGTGCGCGATCGCATCGCTCGGCTCGGTACCACCACCCTCCAAATCGACGCGCAGTGGGTGCGCACGAACGGCATCCAGACGAACGTCCGCAAGCGCGTGACGATGGACGACGTGGCCTCGATCAACGAGCACGCGGAGCATGTGCTTGCCGTCGAGCCGCAGCAGGACAAGGATCTGCAGATCCAGTGGACCGATCACAATGCGAGTACCAAGATCGTCGGCGCGACGGCGAATTTCGCGCAGGTGCAACACTTCGTGATCGACCGCGGCCGCATGTTCACCTCGGGTGAAGACATCGGACGGCAGCGCGTCGCGGTGCTCGGCTCGAACGTGCCGAGCCTGCTCGGCGTTCGCGACCCGGGCGCGTTGATCGGCGAGAACGTGCGCATTGGCGGCATGCAGTTTCAGGTCATCGGCGTGCTGCAGTCCAAGGGAGCGGGCGCGGGATTCGGCAGCGCCGACGACCAAGTGTTCATTCCGTTCGGCACGGGGCGATATCGCCTGTTCAAGACGGAGCGATTGGACGACCTCTTCGCGCTCGCGGAGAACGAAGCCGCGTTGCCGGAAGCGATGGGCGAGATCGGTCAGGCGCTGAGGCGCTCACATCATCTGCGGCCGGACGATGCCGATGATTTTCGCATTCGCAATCAGGCGGACCTGCTGGCGACGCTGGGTGAGACGACGCAGGTGTTCACGAGCCTGTTGGCGGGCATCGCCGCGGTGTCGCTGCTGGTCGGCGGCATCGGCATCATGAACATCATGCTCGTGTCGGTGACCGAGCGTACGCGCGAGATCGGCATTCGGAAGGCACTCGGCGCCACGAAGCGAACGATTCTGTTTCAGTTTCTGGTCGAAGCCGTGACGTTGTGTCTGCTCGGCGGCACGATCGGCATCGTGCTGGGTGTCGGCGGCGCGGTCGTGCTTCGCAACTCGTTCGGGTGGAGCACCGCGATTGGTCCGACGTCGATCGTATTGGCGTTTCTCTTCGCGGCGGGTGTGGGCGTGTTGTTCGGAGTCTGGCCTGCCCGGCGCGCGTCGTCGCTTGATCCCATCGCCGCACTGCGCTACGAATAACGCATGCGCATTCTCCTCGTCGAGGACGACGCCGAGCTGGCCTCGATTCTTCGCGAAGGACTGACGGAAGACGGGTTTCAGGTCGTTCGGGAATCCACGTTCGACGGCGGGAAATCGCGCGCCATCCTCGGCGCGTTCGACGTCATCGTGCTCGACGTCATGCTCCCCGGCGGCGACGGATTCGAGCTCTGTCGCACCCTGCGGGCGCGGGGGGTCGCGACGCCGGTGCTGATGCTGACGGCGCGCGACGCCGTCGAGGATCGCGTGCGCGGTTTGGATTCCGGCGCCGACGATTACCTGCCGAAGCCGTTCGCGTTTCGCGAGCTCGTGGCGCGCATTCGGGCACTCGCGCGCCGGCCGCCGTCGACGCTTCCGGAAGTCGTTCGCGTCGCGGATCTCGAGGTGGACATGCGCTCGCACCAGGTGCGGCGGGGCGGGGCGCGCATCGAGCTCACGGCGAAAGAGTTCGCGCTCCTCGAATTCTTCGCGCGGCATGCGGGGCAGGTGGTCGATCGCGCGGCGATCACGGCGCACGTGTGGGACGAGAATCACGACCCGTTCACGAACGTGCTCGAGGTGCTGGTGCGGAGGCTGCGCCGCAAGATCGACGACGAGTTCGACGTCAAGCTGATTCACACTCTGCGCGGCGCCGGCTACCGCCTCGGTCCGTGAGCGAGACGCTGGAGCGGCGTCCCATTTTGACCACGTCGCTGCGTGGCTTGCGTCTGCGACTCACGGCGTGGTACGCCGGCACGATCCTCGTCATCCTCACGCTGCTGGGCATCGGCGTGTTCGCGGCGATCACGCAGCGCTTCGACGCCGATCTGGATGCGTCGTTGCGCGATGCATCGGCACATCTCGCCGGCGTCGCGCAGGAGCGAGGCGTGACCGAGGCACCGCGCGCACTCCGCGTGCCCGATCGTCATTTGCTCGTGTATTCCGCCGGCGGTGCGCTCCTCGCGTCCGACAGCGCACTGACCGAGCCGTGGGTCGGCGAAGTCGCGAGTCGAGCGGCGCGAGCCGGGACGGCGTCGGCATCGCACGGCGTCGGTGCCGATCGCATTCTCCGTGCGCAGGCGCGCGCGTTTCGCGCGGGCCGGGACACGTACGTCGCGGTCGCCGTCGCCGACGAGGTCGAGCTCGAGGATCGATACACGACGCTGATCGCGGCATTCGGTGCAGCCGCGTTGTTCGCTGTCGTTCTGGGGTCGGCAGGCGGGTGGTTCGTCGCGCGCCAGTCCACGCGACCCGTCGAGCGCGCAATCGACCACATGCGCCAGTTCATGGCTGACGCCGCGCACGAGCTGCGCACGCCGATCACCGTCGTGCGCAGCCGTGCCGAGATCGCGCTGCAGCGGTCGCGGAATCCCGAGGACTATACGGAGGCTCTTCTCGGCATCGAGCACGAGGCGGAGCGGCTCGGGAGAATCGTTGAGGATTTGCTCACGCTCGCCCGCGCGGATTCGGGCGAGCGACCGATCGAACGCGCGCGCGTTTTCCTCGACGACATCACGCTGGATGCCGCGACCGCCGCACGCGCGATCGCCGATCGCAAGGGCGTGCGGCTCGACGTCGGCGCATTCGACGAAGCGCCTGTCGCCGGCGATCCCGCGCTGCTTCGACAGCTCGTGCTCATTCTCCTCGACAACGCGGTCAAGTTCACCGGTGCGGGCGGCGAGGTGCGCGTCGACGTCGAGTCGGTGAACGGCCAGCCGACGCTGCGTGTGGCGGACACGGGCTGTGGTATTCCGCCCGACCAGCTTCCGCGAATCTTCGAGCGATTCTTTCGCGGCGATCCCGCGCGCACGCGCGGCAGTGGTGATGCCGCGCAAGGCGCCGGCCTCGGCCTCTCGATCGCGCGATGGATTGCCGACGCGCATGACGCGCGCATCGACGTGGCGTCGGAGGCTGGACAAGGCACCAGGGTCGCCGTTCACTTTCCCCCGGCCGATTCCGCCTCGCTGTCATTCTCCTGACAGGTTTGCGCCGTAGGCTTCGGCGTCACGCCCCAAACCCGAGGACATGCGACTTCGCATTGCCCTGGCCGCGGCCTGTGTCATTCCCGCCGCGTCCATTCATGCACAAGCCACTCCATACTCGCGCGCGAGCGCCGTCGAGACCGCACTCGATCGCGGTGCCCGGTTGGGCGTGGCACGCGCCGACACCGCGGTCGCGACAGCGGCACTGATCGGCGCGCGCGCGCTGCCGAATCCCACGCTGAGCGCGGCGTACAGCAAGGCGCGCCCGCGGTATCACTTCACGGTGGACGTGCCGATCGATTTTCCGATGCTGCGGCAGCTGCGCATTCGCGCCGCGCAGGTCGGTGTGCAAGCGGCACAACTGCGGTATCAGTTCGCGCGCGCGTCGATCGCGCTGGACGCCGACACGACGTACACGCACGCCATTGCCGCGCGCGAGAAGCTCGTACTATCGCGCCGCAACGCGCTCGACGCGGATAGCCTGCTGCACATGGTCGAGCGGCGCCGCGACGCGGGCGATGCGGCCGACATGGATGTGGAGCTGGCGCGCGTCAACGCCGGACAGCAGGCGAACGCCGCCGCGGCGGACTCGCTGACGTGGATCTCCGCGCTGCTCGACCTGCAAGCGGTGCTGGGTATCGCGAGCGACGCGCTGAAAGTGAACGCGACGGATTCACTCGCCACACCACCCGTGCCGGCGACGACGGGGCAGGTGACGCTCAACGAGTCCGCCGCGAGCCTTTCGCTCGAGTCCGCGCAATTGAGCGAGCGGCTCCAACGGCGTTCGGTGTGGTCGCAGTTCAGCATTACCGGCGGCATCGAGACGGGCGGCGATCCGGAGGCGGAGCCTGGCATTCTTCCGACGTTCGGAATTGGTATCGGATTGCCACTATTTGATCGCAACCGCGGTCCAATCGCGCAGGCACAAGCCGAACGCATTCGCGCGCAGGCGGAGTTGACGCTCGCGCAGGTCGAGGCTCGAAATCAGATCGCGCACGCGATCCGCGAGCGATCGAACGCGCTGGCGCGCGTCGAGCGCGACCGCCAGCTCGTGACGAGTGCCGAGCGGGTGGCGCAGATGTCCATCACGGCATATCGCGAGGGCGCGCAGTCGCTGCCGAACGTGCTCCAGGCACAGCGCAGCGCGCGCGACGTCATCTCGCAATACATCGACGATCTCGCGGCGGCGTGGATCGCCACGGCCGAGCTGCGAATCTTCTCACTCACTTCGACGACTCCGTTGCCATGAGACGATCGGTCTGGATGCTGGTCTGTTGCACGATCTCCGTCGGCTGCAAGGGCGGCGAGAAAGCGGGCGACGACGATGCTCCGCCGGCGGTGGTCAACGCGAACACGATCGTCGTCGCGCCCCAGGCATTCACCGAGACAGTGGGTGCGATCGGTGTCGTCGTCGGTCGCGCCGGACACGTCGCGACGTTGAGCGCCGGCGCGCCTGGCCGCATCGCGAGTGTGAATGTCTCGACCGGCCAAGCCGTCGCGGTCGGCCAGCCATTGGTGACGCTCGATCCCACGACCTTCGAAGCGGCGCTCAAGAGTGCGCAGAGCGCGGTCGACGCGGCCTCGCGCAACTACGAGCGTTCCGAGCGCCTTGCCAACGAGGGGATCGTCCCGCGTAAGGATGCCGAAACGGCGGCCGCGGATCTGGCGCGCGCGAAATCTGATTTGACGACGGCGGAGCGTGAGGCGTCGCTCGCCACGCTGCGCTCGCCGATCGCCGGCGTCGTCACGAAGATGAACGCCACACTCGGCGCATCGGCAGATCCGTCGCAGCCGCTCGTCGAGATTTCCGATCCGCAGACGCTCGACATCCTGCTGACGCTCACGCCGAGTGCGGCGGGGCGCGTGCAGCGCGGCGCTGTCGTCACGCTTTCCGCCGGACAAAGCGCGACGGGCGAGCCGCTCGGCATCGGTCGCGTGACGGACATCGGTGCGACGATCGACACCGCGACGCGCGGCGTGCAGATTCGCGTGCAGGTGCCGACGACCCGTCGGCCGCTCAAGATCGGCGAGACGGTGTTCGGGCAGGTCGCGGTGGCAACGGTGCCGAATGCCATCGTCGTTCCGCTCGAGGCATTGGTGCCCGAGGGCGAGGCGTACAAGGTGTTCGTCGTCGATGCGACCAATGTCGCGCACGAGCGTGACGTGAAGGTCGGCGGCCGCACCGACAAGGTTGCCGAGATCACGGAGGGATTGAAGGCCGGCGAGCGCATCGTGACGTATGGCGCGTACGGCATGTCGGACAGCGCGAAGGTCGAGCCGCTCAAGGCTGCGCCGGTGCCGGCCGTGGGACGTGGTGCGGCGCCAGCCGCGACACCCGCCGCGAAGGGTGCCGCGAAGCCCGACAGCGACAAGTCATGACGTCGACGCGCAACCGAACGTGGTTCGCGCTGCTCGCGGAGCAGCGGCGATTCGTCTATCTCGTGGTTACGTTGCTCAGTGCCGCGGGCATCTGGGCGGCGCTGCAGCTGCCGTCGGCGATCTATCCCGAGCTGCAATTCTCGCGGATCACGGTCGTGACGCAGGGCTCCGCGCTCGGCGCGCGGCAGATTCTGTTCGCGATCACGCGCCCGATCGAGGAAGCGGTGGGGGTCGTGCCGGGAGTGACGCGCGTGCAATCGCGGTCGATTCGCGGCGGCAGCGAGATCAACGTGACCTTCTCCGGCAGCACCGACATGCAGTACGCGCTGCAGCAAGTGCAGGCGCGCGTGAACCAGGTGTCGGGCACGCTGCCGGCCGGTGTCGAGATCGAAGTCGAGCGCCTCACGCCGTCGCTCTTTCCAATTCTCTCATACAATCTCGAGGGCGGCGACCCGCCGACGCTGTACGACATCGCCCAGTATCAGATTCGTCCGTTGTTCTCGCGCGTACCCGGCGTGGGGCGCGTCGACGTGCAGGCGAGCGACGTGCGCGAGATCGAGATCGTCGCCGATCCGGGCCGCTTGGCCGCACAGGGTATGACGTACGACGATCTGGCGAACGCGATCAAGACGTCGACGACGGTGCAGGCGGTGGGGCGCGTGCCGGCGGATTATCGACAATATCTCATCGTCACGACGAACGAAGCGAAGTCGGCCGACGACATCGCGAACGTCGTCGTCGCGCACGGGTTGCGGGTACGCGACCTCGCCACGGTGACGCCGGGGACCGAGGATCACGTGCGAATCGTGGCCGGCGACGGGCGGCCCGCCGCGCTGCTCAACATCACGCGGCAGCTCGGCGGCAACACGGTGCAGATCGCCGACAGCATCGCGAACATCGCGAAGAACCTCGCGTCGACGCTGCCGTCCGGCGTTAAGCTCAAGCCGGTGTACGATCAAGCCGCGCTCGTGCGCGACGCGGTGAAGTCGGTGCGCGACGCCATGCTGATCGGCGCCATACTCGCCGTGATCATCCTGCTGCTCTTTCTGCGACATGGCCGGGTGACGGCGATCAGCGCGTCGTCGATTCCGCTGACGATGGCGATCACCGTCTACGTGATGTCGCTGCTCGGGCAGACGTTCAACCTCATGACGCTGGGCGCGATGGCGATCGCGATCGGACTCGTCATCGACGACGCGGTCGTCGTGACGGAGAACATCGTGCGTCACCTGCGCATCAATCCCGATCGCGACACCGCGGTGCGCGAAGCCGTGCAGGAGCTCATCTGGCCGGTGACGACGTCGACGATCACCACCGTCGTCGTCTTTCTGCCGCTCGGCCTGCTCACTGGTGTAGAAGGCCAATTCTTTCACGCGCTGTCGATCACGCTGACGATCGCCGTGATGATCTCGCTGCTGCTCGCGCTCACGATCATTCCACTGTTGAGCGAGCAATATCTCGACGTCGAGCAGGCCGAGCCTGACGCCACTGGGCGGCCGCGCGGATTCCTGGCGCGCGTCGGCGGCGCGATCGACGCGCTGTCCGACAAGTACGAGCGCGCGCTTGCGTCGTCGCTGCACCACACGCGATTGATGATCGGCGCGGCGGTCGTGCTCGTGATCGCCGGAGTGGTCGTGCACCGGTTCGTTGGCTCGGGCTTCCTGCCCGAGATGGACGAAGGCGCGTTCGTGCTCGACTATTACAGTCCGGGCGGAACGGCGCTCAACGAAACCGACCGTATGGTGCACATCGTCGAGAGCAAGCTGCTGGCGACGCCCGAGATCGCCGGCACGTCGCGCCGAACCGGCGCGGAGCTGGGATTGTTCGCGACGTTGCAAAATCGCGGTGACATCGCGGTCCGGCTCAAGGATCCCGGTCAGCGCGATCGCTCGAGCCAGGAGGTGATCGATGACGTTCGGCCCAAGATTCAGGCGGCGGTGCCGCGGCTGCGCGTCGAGTTCGTGCAGATTCTGTCCGACGTGATCAACGATCTCGCCGGTGCGGCGCGCCCGGTCGAGATCAAGCTCTTCGGAGCGGACTTGAACCAGCTAGAAGCCTACGGCGCGAAGCTGGGCGAAAAGGTGGCGAAGGTCGACGGTGTCGAAGATCTCTTCAACGGCGTTTCGGAGCCGAGCGCCGAGATGTCCATGACGATCGACGAGGCGGAAGCGAATCGTATTGGACTCACGCCGGATCAAGTCAGCGCGCAAGTATCGAGTGCGCTGCTCGGCGCCGATGCGGGCGCGGTTCGGTTGGAGGATCGTTCCGTCGGCGCTCGCGTGCGCGCGCCCGATTCCGTGCGATACAATCCGTTGCTGCTCGGATCGCTGCCCATCATTTCCTCGACGACGCACACGGCCGTTCCACTCAACGCCCTCGCGTCATTTCAAACCGGCGAGTCGCGCGCCGAGCTGCTGCGCGAGAATCAGCAGCAGATGATCGACGTGACGGCGGACATCAGCAGCCGCTCGCTCGGCACCATCATGAACGACGTGAAGAAAGTCGTCGCCGACAACCCGCCTCCGTCGGGCGTGCGCCTCGAGATCGCGGGGCAGTACGCCAACCAGCAGGCGGCCTTTCATGCGCTGTTGTTGGTGTTGGCGATCGCGAGCCTGAGCGTCGTCGCCGTGATGGTGATTCAGTTCGAGTCATTCGTCGAACCGCTGGTGGTGCTGCTCGCGGCGCCGCTGTCGTTCGTCGGCGCGATGTTCCTGCTGCTCATCACGGGCACGCCGCTGAACGTGTCGTCGTTCATGGGCTTGATTCTGCTCGTCGGCCTGATCGTGAAGAACGGCATCATTCTGCTCGACTTCACGCGGCATCGCATGCGTGTCGACGGTGAAGCGCTCGAGCCGGCCATTCGCGAGGCGGCGCGTATTCGCCTGCGTCCCATCCTCATGACGACGCTCTGTACGCTCTTTGGTCTCTTGCCGCTCGCGCTCGGCCTCGGCTCGGGCAGCGAAATGCAGAAGCCGCTCGCGCTCGCCGTCATCGGCGGCCTCGCGCTGTCCACGCCGATCACGCTGTTCGTCGTTCCCACGCTGCTCGTCGCGATCCGCGGCCGGGAACATCGCTTGTCTCCCGTGACTCCCTTGTCTCCCGCTCCAGAGCTTTCCACTCCATCGAGGTCCGTATGAGACGCATTCTGCTCGGCGCCGCACTGGCAGGCATGGCTGCCGCTCCCAGCCTGCTCGCGGCGCAAACGTTCAAGACCGAGAAGTTCAACATCGGCGGCGAGGGCGCGTTCGATTACGTCGCCGTCGATCCGAGCAGCGGCAACGTATATGTATCGCGCGGCACGCACATGATGGTCGTCGACGGTGCGACGGGCAAAGTGCTGCACGACATCCTGGATACGCCGCGCGTGCACGGCGCCGCCTTCTCGGTGAAGGACAATCACGGCTTCACGACGAACGGCGGCGATTCGACGTCGACGATGTTCGACCCGAAGACGTTCGACGTCATCAAGAAGATCCACGCGGGCAAGGACGGTCTCGACGGCATCATGTACGACGATGCGACGGACAAGATCCTGACGATCAATCACAGCAAGCCGATCGGCAGCACCATCGTGATCGACGCGAAGACGGGCGACGTCGTGACGACGATCGAGCTGTCGGGGAAGGGTCCCGAAGGCGGCGTGAGCAACGGCAAGGATCGCATCTTCATCAACAACGAAGACAACAAGCAGATCGACGTCATCGATTCAAAGACGTGGAAGGTGATCGGGCACTATGCGACGTGCGAGGGCGCCACGGGCATCGCGATGGATCGCGCGGCGAATCGCATCTTCTCGGCGTGCGACGATGAATCGCTGGTGCTCGACGCGTCGAACGGAAACATCGTGGCGCGCATCAAGAATGGCGGCAGCGTCGATGCGCTTGGCTGGGACCAGTCGCAGAAGCTGATGTACATCCCGAGCGGCGACGGCAACGTGACCGTCGTGCACGAAGATTCGCCGGACAAGTACACCGTGATCGCCACGGTGCAGACGATGCGCGGCGCGCGCACGATCGGCGTCGATACAAAGTCGCACGCGGCGTACGTGTTTACGCCGGAGTATGGCCCGCCGCCGGCCGGTGCGACGCCGCCGGCGAACGGGCGGGGAAGAGGACCGCGCGGCCCGATCATCGGGGCGTGGTTGATCAAGATTACACATTAGAGAGCAATCGTCATCCCGAGCGAGCGTCAGCGAGTCGAGGGACCCCCTTCCGCCGAGGAGAACTCCTCCGTCGAGACGGGGGTCCCTCGACTTCGGCGCTGTGCGCCTTCGCTCGGGATGACAATAGTGCGCTTACTTCGCTCAGGATGACATTGCCTTAAGAATCTCCTCCGCTGTCCTCACCCGCCCGATCGTCGGAAAGAATTTCCTGACCACGATCTCGTGCAGCTCTCCATCGCGCGCCGTCATCGCGTCCGACGCGAACACGAGATTGAACCCGTGCTCATACCCGGTGCGCGCCGTCGCTTCGACGCCGATGTTGGTCGCGATGCCACACAGCACGATCGTGTCGATCTTTCGCCGCCGTAACTGCAGCTCGAGATCGGTCGCGAAGAACGCGCTCGGCGAGTGCTTCGTGACGACGACGTCGCCCGCCTCGGGGCCCACGTCGGACACGATCGTCGCGAAGTCGGGGTTCGAGGCCATGCGCGGCCGCTCGATGTCGGCCAGCGGCCGCGGAAACAACACGCCATTCGGACCGGGATCGACGTGCACGAGCACCACTGTCGCTCCGGCTTCGCGAAACCGCTTCGCCAAACGCGCCGACCGTTCCACCACGTCGGCCGCGGTGTACGGCGCGGTCTGCGCGCCAACGATGCCTTGTTGCAGATCGATCACGACCAGCGCCGTGGTCTTGGGGTCGAGTGTTACGTTCGCCGAATTCGTCGTATCTGTCATGCGATCAGTTCCCGAGTGACGTCGGTGATCTTCGCGCAGCCCGCGAGTGCCATCGCGAGGTCCGTTTCCGCGCGAATGTGCTGAAGCACCGCGCGTACGCCGTCGTAGCCGCCAAGCGTCAGCCCCCACAACACAGGCCTTCCGACGAGCACAGCGCGTGCCCCGAACGCGAGTGCCTTGAGCACATCCGTCCCACGGCGTACTCCACCATCGAGCAGGACGTCACCGCGTCCGCCGACTGCCTCGACGACGCGTTCCAACACGCTGATCGGGGCGGGGACCGAGTCGAGCTGTCGGCCGCCGTGATTCGAAACGATCACCGCCGCCGCGCCATGCTCGATGGCGAGCGCGGCGTCTGCCGGAGCCAGAATTCCTTTCACGACGACCGGCATCGGCGCGATCGACCGCAGCCATGCGACGTCGTCCCACGTCAGGCCCGGATCCCACTGCGACGCGATGTACGCCGCGAGCGACGACCCTTCGCCGCCGCCGTGATGATGCATCGCCGTATGCTCGGCCGAGAAGTTTCCGAGCTCGAGGTGGCCGGGCATGCGCAGGTTGTTTCGGCGATCGCGCTCGCGCGGCCCGGCCATCGGCGTATCGACCGTGAGGCAGAGCGCGGAATAGCCTGCCGCGGCCGCGCGTTCGACGAGCGAGCGCGTGATCGCCTTGTCGCGATAGACGTACAACTGAAACCATCGCGGCCCGTCCGATGCCTTCGCGATCGCCTCGAGACTGCAGTTCGAGACGGTGCTCGCGCAGAAGATCGTCTGCTCCGCCGCCGCGGCGGCGGCAGTGGCTTCTTCGGCGTCATCATGACAGAGGCCATGAAAGCCCATCGGGGGCACGAGGACGGGCATGGATACGGCTGTTCCGAGGACAGTCGTGCCGAGCGATCGCGCCGAGACGCCGCGCAGCATGCGCGGCAACAATTGGTAGCGCGACCAGGCCTCGCGGTTCTCGCGCAGCGTCCATTCGTCGGCCGCGCCGCCGGCGATGTAGTCGAACAGCATCGGGTCCAGGCGCTCGCGCGCCCGCGCTTCCAAACTGTCGAGGTTCAGTATGTCGAGCATCGATTATCGTCGTGGAGACGCCTAAGTTTCCAGCTTCGCATGCCGCGTGTCTACCCACCCGCTCTGCTGAACACGGAATGCTCGACGTCGTAAGCCAGTGGGTTGCCCATTACGGCTACGTTCTCGTCGCGCTCTTCCTGCTGGTCGAGGGTGCCGGCGTGCCGGTGCCCGGCGAGACCGCGCTCGTGACCGCGGCCGCGCTGGCCGGACGAGGGACGCTCTCGCTCGCCGGAGTGATCATCGCGGGCGCCATCGGCACCATCCTCGGCGGCCACACCGGGTATTGGATCGGCGCCCGCGGCGGCACGAGGTTCGTGCACCGTCATGGGAAGTGGGTGGGCCTGAGCCCGAAGCATCTCGAGCGCACGCGCCGCTTCTTCGACCAGCATGGCTCGAAGACGGTGCTGCTCGGGCGATTCGTCGCCGTGGTGCGCAGCTTCGTCGGCATCTTCGCCGGAATCACGCAGATGCCGATGCGCCAATTCGCGACCTACAACGCGATCGGCGGCAGCGTGTGGGTGGCGGCATTCAGCATTCTTGGATACGTCTTTGGACGGAATCTGCCGCGTCTCGTGCACGACATCGGGCGCGTGAGCCTGGTGCTGGCGCTGCTCATCGCCGTCGTCGTCGCGGTGGTCTTCCTGTGGCGCTGGTTCGCGAAGAATCGCACGAGCGTGGTCGCGTCGCTCGAGGAGTCGTTCGAGCGCGCCGCCGCCGGTCCGCGCGTCAGTGGAATGCGTCGTCGCCACCCGCGCGCGTTTCAGATTCTGTCGGGACGCTACGCCCACAGCGAGTATCTCGCCGTGCACCTGGGCATCGGCTTCGTGATCAGCCTGGCGGTCATCGCGATCTTCGCGTCGATCACCGAGGGGTTGGTCGAAGGGTCGCCGCTCACTCGCTTCGACGTGACCGTCGCCAACTATCTGCGGCAATCGCTCGCGCCGTCGGTGTTCGATGCCTTCAATGTGCTGAGCAGCCTCGGGGCTCGCGGCGCGATGACGCTGCTGTTGTTCGCCGGCGCGATCTGGTATGCGGTCCGCCGGCGCGGGCTCGAGCTCGCGGGCTGGGTCGTGGCGTTCATCGGCGGTTCGCTGCTCGACGCGTCGCTGCGATTCGTCGTGCGGCGGTCGGAGCTGCCGTTCGCGGACCTGGTGCTGCTCGACTGGGGAACGGGCCTCGCGAGCGGTCACGCGCTCGGCGTGGTGCTCGGCTTCGGCATGCTGGCGTATCTCCTCTACGCTGCCGTGAAGGGCGCTGTTATGCGTATGCTCATTATAATTCTGGCAACAGCGCTGATCGTGGCGATCGTCACGGCCCGTCTGTATCTCGGACAAGGGTACGTGAGCGACGTCAGCGCTGGCGTGGCCGCGGGCTTCGTGTGGCTGGCGGCGTGCATCTCGGGGATCGAGATCGCGCGGCAGCGGGATTGGAAGAGCCTGTCGCGCGGGGGCGGTTAAGCTGCAACACGACACCATCCGACAACACCTGACCGAGTCTCGAAACTGATCTGGCCAGAAGTTGTCGGACCTTGTCGGAGTGTCAGCTCTCCACTTCCTCGAGCTCGCCGAGCATCGGCGGCGAGGTGAAGTCGATCTTCGACTCCCGCAGCCACTTTTCGAGCAGATCGGCCAGCGTCCTGCTCTCGTGGCTGTCCATGCGGTGCAGCGCCGTCATCATCTGCACCTGAATCGTCATCGGTGCGCCCTCGAGCAGCCGGCGCCCGGCATCCGTCAGCTCGATCTCGATGCGCCGCTTGTCGCTCGTCGACGAAGTGCGCGACACGAAGCCGCGCTCGACCAGACGGCGGACCACCACCGAGACGGAGCTCTGGTGTGTCGCCGTTCGCTCGGCCAGCTCGTTAAGCGAGGCCGCCGAACGTTCGGCGAGCTGCTGCAGCACGAACAGCTGCGCCAGGCTGATGCCCATCTTCAGCTCGATCGCGCGCGTGTTGATGCGGAGTGCGCGCACAATGCTGCGCACCGCGTTCATCGAACGCGCAACCGCGTGGGATTCTGTCGAATCGGCCGGAGTCATCTGATTGGCGCCCATGCCCTCGAAGCTAAGATACTCACTCGTTTGCGTACAGGCCTAGCGGTTTAGTTGCTGGCCACCTTGCTGCCCGCCGGCTTCAGCTTGGTATCGTACCATTGGAGAATCCGGCGCTGCATGTCCAGAAAATCGTCCGCCGACGCGGTACCGCCGCCGTGACCGCCGTTCATGTAGTTCACCCACACGACTTCCTTCCCGAGCCGTCTGAGCGCGTAATACATCTCTCGGGTGTTGTCGGCCGGCACGTTCGAGTCCTGCTCGCCCGTGATGAGCAGCAGCGGCGTCTTGATGCGGTCCGCATATAATATCGCGCTGTGCGCCTCGTATTTCTGCGGCTGCTCCCACAGCGTGGCGCCAATGCGATCCTGCGTCTTTTCCGCGGCGTTCACGTTCCGCACGCCGAGTCGCGGGCTGTCGGTGTAGAAGCTGATGAGATCGACCTTGCCGGAGATGTTCACCGCCGCCTTGAACCGGTTGGTCTGCGTGACGAGAAGATTGACCGCATAGCCGCCGTAGCTTTGCCCTTGTACCGCGAGGCGCGCCGAATCGGCGACGCCCATCTCGATCAACTTGTTCGCCGCGGCGGTGACGCCCTTGAGCCATGCCTCGCCCGGGAATCCGATGTCGAAGTCGACGGAGGGATGCACGACGACATATCCGTGCCCGGTGAGAACGTTCGCCCGAATGTCGTAGTTGTCGTCGAAGAAATCCTCATAGACCTCGAAGACAGTGGGATATGCCTTGCCTTTCTGATAATCCGCAGGGTAGTAGACCACCGCGTTCTTCGGGTGGCCGTCCGCGTCGAGGAACGACACCAGCTCCGTGCCGCCGATCTGCTTCTGCGCCAGCTGCGGGTTCGACTCCACGACGCGCCGCAGGTCCGTGAGGTCGGCGTTTCCGACGTAGATGTCCGCCGGCCGATTGCCGTTCGCGATCGCGAGCACCGCCGTCTTGCCGTCCTTCGATAATCTGAGCCCCGAATACACACGGCCGTCCTTCACCAGCTCCGTCAGCGACTTGTTTGGACGGTCGTAGCGGACGACGCCGCGCTCCCACTTCTGGCGCGACGCCTTCGTGAGATACAGATGCTGGCCGTCGTCGCTCCATGCGGCGAACGCGATGCGCGGGGCCGTCGCGCTCGAATCGTCCGTCGCGATGACTTGCTCGCGAGTGCCGGAGCCGACGTCGACGAGCCACATTCCTTCGCGATTCGACACGAGTAACGCGTCGCCCGCCGGGCTGTAGCGCACCAGACTGAAGCGCTCCTTCGCCAGGCGCTCGCGGGCAGCCTTCGAGGTGTCCTGCGGTTCGCCGCGCCGAGTTTCAGGCGGACCCACGAGAAGCCGTGCGTCCTTGTCGTCGATGGAGCCGACGTATACGCGGCCATCCTTCGAGTATGCGTAATGCTTCCCGTCTTCCGCGAACTGAACCTGCATGCCTTTCGTGGTCGGCAGAATCGTGCGTTCGGCTCCGCCGTTCACGGCTCGCGAGTGCAGTGACGTCTCCGACCCGAAGCTGTCGTAGTCGGTCTTTTTCTGAATGTCCCGATTGAAGGTGATGGCGGTTCCATCTTCAGCGAGCGTGTAGTTGCTCACCATCACTTCGGGAATCAGCTCGTGCAGCTGATTCGTCTGGAGATCGAGCGCGACGACGCTGCGCACGTTCGCCATGCGGCGAATGTCATCCCACGCGAGAAACGGATCGAGGCTCGACTGCACGAACACGGGACCCGTCGTCATGTTGGCGAATGTGTCGCGTGCTTTCTTCCGCCAGTCCGTCGTGTGAACCGCGAACACGAGCTGCTTCCCATCCGCCGACCAGCGCAGGTCGCTGTTCTCGGCCACGTATTTTCCGGCGGGCAAGCGTGCGGTCGTCGACTTTCCGGTCGCGCGATCCCAGATCACCGGCTCCGACACGCCGCCGTTGAAGATGAACATGGCCAGGCGTTTGCCGTCGGGCGACCAGCGCACGTCCTTGACGCTCTTCTTATCAGCGAACACGGATTGTGTCTCGCCTGATTTCGTATCGATCACGAGCAGGCGAGCCGGAATCGAGCGCGCGTAGCTGGGATCTCCGTCGCGGCGGAAATCCTGGCCGAATTGATCGCGGCGCATCGTCGAGATGACGGCGAGGTATCGGCCGTCGGGGGTGAGATCGCCGATCGTCGCTGCATTCACCGCGAGCGCATCCTCGGCGGTGAACGTCGTGCTCGCTGCGCTCGACGCCGCATTGCCGGCTTGTCGCGACTGCGCGCGACATGGCGCGGCGACGCTGCAAACGACGAACGACGAGGCGAGGACGGCGGCGAAGGTGCGGCGCATACGAATCACTCGGTGAGGAGGGGCGCCATGAATCTGGGTCAGCGTCCGGGCTCCTCGCCAGAGCGACTTAAGCGCTGTAGCGGGCGCTGTAGCGGGCGAGCGCCTTCAGCGTGACGGTGGTTGCCTTCCCGAACACCTTGGGCCCGTTGATGCGCTCGAGCGCCTTGCGTTGAAGCTGTCTCCGCCGGCCGCGAGGCTTTCGCGTTCGCTCGAGCTCCGGCGCAATCAATGACGCCGCGAACACCAGCCCCGCGTCGAGCAACTGTTCGGCGTGTTTGGGCGGCTCGAGCTGCTCGACGATCAGCGTATAGGCGGCGCCGAGGATGACGGAGGCGGCGATCTGTGCAGCGACGCCGGTGGCCATGCGCGAGCGGGGTGTCATCGCCCACCCGACCCGGCCGGCGAGCGAAGCAACCTGTTTGTCCCACGGGTCGACGCGCGGCTTTTTTCTGTCCGGCAAGCGCGGGAGCACGGACCGATGCGCCAGCACGAGCGCGCCGCCGCCAACGAGTCCGGCGATCGCACCGCGCGCGGCACTCTCGAGCGGGCTGGGGCGTTTCTTTCGTTTCATGAAGTTGAAACCTCCGCGCGTTTCTGTTGCAGAGGTCGTGCTCAGCGAACGCGAACCAGTCTCGTCGTGACAACAGGCTCCGCACCGGCGGCCGCCGCCGTCAGTTGGACGCGATACTGACCTGACCGCAGTCGTGAAAGATCGAGCCGAACACCGCGTGGCGCGATTCCATTCTGCTGGCGCGGCACCTCGTCCCACTGGATGCGAACGGCGCTGCTCCGATCGGAGAGATGCATGCGCTCCGCCGCGCGGCGGAGCCATGTCACGCCAACTTGCTCGACGCTCAACGTGAATTTCACGGGCTGTCCCGACGCTCGCAGGCCGTACGTCTCCCAGAACACACCGATCGGATGCGAGGCGTTGACCTCATCGGATGCCAACGCACTATCGCGCGCCTCGGCCAGGTTGCCGGGCGTGGAGTCGCCGGGCGTGTAGAGCAGAAGATCGGAGAGCGCCACGCCCGACGGAGACCGCGCGGCGAAACCATGTCGCCTTCGCGCCGCGCGGCGCTCGTGCGGCGCAAGCAGCTCGAGGCTCACGATGCCCGAATCCATTCGGAACGTCGCCGACATTCTTCCGCGCGCCTGCACGCTGTCGGCGCGCGAAACTCGAACGACAGAATCATCGAGCGCCGCCACCGACGCATTTACGACGCGCCCGAGCATGCTCGTATCGCGCCGCGCATCCCACGCGGCGACGACGAGCAGCGAGTCGCCGCGACGAAAGAACGCGAGCTGCGCCGGCAGCGAATGCACCGTTTTGGCGAATGCGGGCGCGTAGCCCGTCATCGCGCGCGCGTCGTCGAGATGCCAGTCGTCGTCCGACGCTTCACTCACGCTGTCGACCGCGCGCAATGACGGAATGAAATCGAACGGCATGCCCACGTCGTGGCCGGTGATGGATCGCTGCATCTGCGACCCGAACGCCGGCTCCCATCGCGTATACCAGCGCGGCCAGCCGTAGCGAATGACGAGCTCCCGCTGATCGTCCGCCCACGACTCACCGTCGACTGTCGCCGCACGCTCGGCGATTTTCGCGCGCGTCAGTCGCGACAAATGCTCGGTGAGCAAATCCGACGTCGTGACTGAATACAAAGGTGCACCGATTCGAAGCACATGCCGCACGAACGCCTCGCGCCGTTCACACGGGATGCGGTTGAATCGGTCGCGCAGCGGATCGTCAAGCACGTCCGAGATATCGAGCCAACGGCAGCGCTCGGCATCGGGCATCGCGGCGAGTGCGGCGTGAAACGCACTGTCGGCCAGCGCGAACTTGCCGGCGCTATGCGCGGCGTAGCCCGCGAGCGCGAGACACCAGCTCGTACCCGCGGCACATCGCCGCGTGTACGAAAGCGCGTCGTCGTACCGACCAGCCTCCACGAGGTAGCGGACGTATTGACCGGCGACCCACGCGTCGCCCGGAATTATTGACCCAACGCTGTCGAGCAAGCGGAGCAGTGACCTGCGGCGTTCGCCTATTGCTTTGGGCTCCGCCGGCGGATCCGGTTCTTCGTCGTCGCCTCGCCAGTAGCAGTAGCGGCCGATTCGAACGTCGCATTCGCCGCCCATTCGGTCGCCGGTAGGCAGGCGGGAGCGGCGAAACCCCTCGAAGGACGATTGCGCGGAGCGGACATCGCGCGCCAGTCGCGCGGAGTCCGGCGCGGAAACCGGCGCCTGCGAACGGACAGGATGTCCCGGCCGCGACACGAGCTGGACGAGTGCGACGACCCGAAAAACCTTCAGCGTCAGTGGGAGCATGCGCGATTGTGTCTCTGACAGTTGCCATCCTCTGCAACTCACGCAAATTAGGGGCAGTCACCCTGCAGACGATTGCGGAGAGACTCGTTTCCTCCGCCTCGCGTCTTCGTCTCATCGTCGTGAATCCCCCGCATTCCGCGTCGACTTCGTCGGCATCTTCGCCGTTGAGCGACGACTCCATGTCGCTCGCGGTCATCGAGACGCGCTTTCGCGGCGCGATCGCGGCAAGCCTCGACGCGTTCTTTCTGTGCGAGAGCGTGCGTGAAGGCGGGCGGATCGTCGACTTTCGCATCGTCGAGGTGAACGAGCGCGGCGAAGCGTTCCTCGGACGCCGCCGAGACGAGCTCGTGGGCCAGCTCGCCACGGACATCGCGGCGACGATCGGCGAAAGCGGACTCCTCGCCAAGATGGCGCGCGTGGTCGAGACCGGGGAGTCGATCGAGGAAGAGCTCTGTTTCAAGGACGACGACGGCCAGGAGCTGTGGGTCCGGCACCAGATCGTGCGCGTGGACGACGGCATCGCGATCACGTCGCGCGACATCACCAAGCGTAAGGAAATTCAGAATTCTCTTGCCGAGAGCGAGGCGCGGTATCGGCTGCTGGTCGAGTCGGCGAGTGACGGCATCTACCGCATCGACCCGCACGGCATCTTCACCTACGCCAATCCGGTGGCCTCGCGACTGCTCGGCTTCAAGGCCGATGAGGCGGGCATCGTCGGACGGATGTACCTCGACTTCGTGCGCCGCGACCATCATGCGCAGGGCATCGAGCTGTACAAGCGGCAGATGACCGAGCGCATTCCCGTCACATACTGGGAATTTCCCGCGATCGCGGTCGATGGCCGCGAGCTGTGGATTGGCCAGAACGTGCACATCGAGCAGCGCGACGGCCGCGTCGTTTCGCTCTTCGCCGTCGCGCGCGACATCACGGAACGCAAGAACGCCGAGCTGGCGCTGCGCGAGAGCGAGGAGCGGCATCGCTTCCTCGCCGAGAATTCCACGGACATGCTGGCGCGGACGCTGCCGAACGGCACGATCCTCTACACGTCGCCCGTCTGTCTCGAGCTGCTCGGCTTTCCCGCCGAGGAGCTGGTTGGCCGCTCGGTATTCGAGTTCTGTCATACCGACGACCTCGAGATCGTCCGCGCGGCGAGCGCGCGGCTGCTCGGCCACCACGGCATCGAGACCTTCACGTATCGCGTTCGCCGGCGCGACGGGCACTACGTCTGGTTCGAGACGACGAGCCAGGCGGTGCGCGACGCGAAGACGGGTATGGCGGCCGAAGTCCTTTCCGTGTCGCGGGACGTCACCGAGCGGCGCCGCATGGAAGAAGAGCTGCGCCAGGCGCAAAAAATGGAAGCGGTCGGCCAGCTCGCGGGCGGTGTGGCGCATGACTTCAACAATCTGCTCACGTCCATTCGCGGCTTCAGCGATCTGCTCGCGCGGAGCGTCGAGCAGGGCGATCCGCGCCGCAAGGACATTGCCGAAATCCTCAAGGCGACGGAACGCGCCGCGGCGCTGACGCGACAGCTGCTGGCCTTCAGCAAACGCCAGATCCTGCGGCTGGAGCCGCTGAACATCAACGCGATCGTCGAGGACATGACCAAGATCGTCCGCCGCCTGCTC
Source organism: Gemmatimonadaceae bacterium (assembly GCA_035606695.1). Lineage (NCBI taxonomy): Bacteria > Pseudomonadati > Gemmatimonadota > Gemmatimonadia > Gemmatimonadales > Gemmatimonadaceae > Gemmatimonadaceae bacterium. Next base: position 19,528 of record DATNEW010000034.1, on the reverse strand, counting down.
GGCGAGACGATCGCGGTGGAGACCGCGCTCGACGGCAGCGTGTGGACGGTGCGCGCCGATCCGGGCCAGCTCGAGCAGGTGCTGCTCAATCTCGCGTTGAACGCGCGCGACGCGATGAGCGACGGCGGCCGCCTGCACATCGAGACGCGCAACGTCGTCATCGAGCCGAACCCGGGCGAAGCGGTGATCCCGCCGGGCAAGTACGTGGTGCTCGAGGTGACCGATTCCGGCGTGGGCATGAATGAGGACACGCGCGCCCGCGCGTTCGAGCCGTTCTTCACGACGAAGGATCCGAACGGGCGCCCGGGACTTGGTCTCGCGACAGTGTACGGTATCGTGATGCAGAGCGGCGGACACATCTCCGTGGCGAGCAGCGTCGGCGCCGGCACCACGTTCACCATTCATCTTCCGGCGACCGTCGTCTCGAGCAGCGGCGAGCATGGCGCGATCGGTACGACGCCGCGCTCATCGGCGGGGAACACGATCCTCATTGCCGAAGACAACGAGGGCGTGCGCGCGCTGACGGTGCGTCTGCTCGTCGACGCGGGCTACAAGGTGTTCGAAGGTTGCGACGGCGTCGATGCGCTCGACACGCTCAAGAAACTCTCGGAGCCGGTTGACCTGCTCATCTCCGACGTGATGATGCCACGCATGAACGGCAGCGAGCTCGTGCAGCACTTCCATCGGCTGCAGCCCGGCACGCCGGTGCTTCTGATGTCCGGCTACATGGACGAGGAATCGGTCCGGCGAGCGTTCGCGGACTCCGAGGCGGTGCTCGCGAAGCCGTTCACGGCGGAAGCATTGCTCACGCGCGTGAAAGAGTTCATTGGGGCGGGGATTACGTAGTCGCGCTACGGTTCTCCCAGCGTCTCGAACGGCCCGGCACGTCCCGACACCCCGATGTCGTCGACGACCACCGTGCCCGCCTGCAAGCGATCGAACACCAGGCGAATCGAGCGCAAATGCGCGGGATCGAATTGCGGGGCGGCTTGCACGAAATCGGATATCGGCATGACGTACGTCTGCAACACCATCTCGTACGTCGTCGGGAAGCGTTGGCGTTCCTGGTCCGCGCGGCGGAGAATGTGAATCTCGAGCGGGCGGCGCGGCACGCCGAACTTGCTCAGCGGCAGCCGCGCGGTGTGGCCCGAGGCGTCAGTCAACTCCACCGTGAGATCGACGGGCGTCGTGTCTTTCGGCGCGTCCTTCGCGGCAGGGCGACGTGGTGCGTTTCGTCCGCCGCCGCGCGTGCTGTCGGCGCGCCGGGTGGAGTCGCGCGCCGGCGCGCGCGGCCCGGGCTTCGCATCGGTTGGCGCGAGCGACAAGTACACCGACGACTCCCGGCCGATCGTGTATGCGGTCGTGAGTGAATCGCTCAACGCAATCGTGTACGACGCCGGCTTGCCGAGCTTCGTCGTATCGGACCGGAGGTGATTGTTCCAGCCGAGCGTGACGACCTGCGTGTTGATGGGATCGTTCTGGCCGCTGCGCAGGTTCAGCGCGTTTTCCTTCCATGTCGCGAGACTTTCGGCACTGATCGTCACACCCGGCACGGAGCCGGTGGTGACGTCGACGTCCTCCTCGAATGTGGCGAGGGGCTTGAATCCGCTTTCCTCGAAGCGCGTGATGTACATCGTCTTCGGCAGCCACGCGCCGGCGACGCGATGATCGCGGAACATCGGCAGGTATTCCGTGCGATCGTGCAGCGTCGTCTCGAGAAACGCGCCGATTACGACTTTGCTGAACTGCCGCTGCTGGTCGGGCGTGAGCAGTCCGCGCAGATCGAGTGACCGCCCGCTCCGCGGGCCGTTGTCCTTGTTGCCCCACACGGTGTTCCACTGGCCATGGTTGGCGCGATACACGTACCACGCCGCCTTGAAGTACGGCTTCCCGTCGGTGTACTTGATGCGCTGGAAGGTGCGCAGCCCGTTGAACGACGACACGTCGCCGTCGTGCGAGCCGTGAATCACCATGTAGTTCACGTTCTCGATCGGCGTCCACATGCCGGCGGGCTTGTACTGGCCGTCGACGGGCGCGATCGCGAACACGGCCTTGATGTCGAAATTGAAGTTGAACTTGATGTTCGCGTCGTCGGGATAGTGGCTCAGGCGATTGAACGCGGCGGCGATGCCCACGGCCTCGCCGCCGCGCGAATGGCCCATGATCCCGATGTGATGCATGTCGACCTTGTGCGAGAACGGCCCGGCCGAGCTGTCGTTCCAGCGCTTCCAGTCCTCGAGGTGCTTGAGCAGGAGCCACGCGCGCCCGTCGCTCTCGCCGCGCAGGTTGCCGTTGATGAAATTCTCATCAACGGATACTAATATAAATCCTCTGGAGGCGAGCAGCTCGCCCAGGTAGCCGTATCCAGGATCGGAGTAGTCGAGCGGGTCGTGATTGCCGTGGACGATCAGCACGAGCGGGAACGGGCCGTCGCCGACCGGATACCACACCCGCCCGTTGATCGGCATCTTGCTGAAGCCGAAGCCCCAGTCCTTCTCGCGGTCCCTGGCGTTGTCCGGCGTCGTCGACACGAACGGCGACCCGTCGACGGACCTCGTCTTGATCGTCACCGAGTCGCGGTACTCGCGGCGGCGCTTGTCCGTGCCGCTGCCGTAGTACATGGTCTTGACCGCGTAGCTGCCTTTCTCGCCGGGATTGGGCGCCGAGATCAACTGGTGCGAGAGAACGACCTCTGAGTCGTCCTTGCTGAGTTTGAGCGCCTGCGTGCACGAGGCGGCCGCGACGGCGCCCACGGTGATCAGGACGGGGAGAAAACGGCGCATTAGCGAACCCGAATGCCGAAGCGGTGGCCCAACCGTTGGTTGCTGAGCGTTTCCATGGCGTAGTCGAAGGTCATACGGTCCATCGTGAGGCCGGCGCCCAGGGTGAGCGGCTCGATGCCGACGTCGCGGCGGCGGACGCCCGCACGCAGCGCGACGCTATATCCGCTCAGCCAACTATACGCGGCCTCGAGACCCCCCGAGGCATCGACGCGATCGGTACGGAGCATCGACACCGCCGCCGTGCCGAACAGATCGAGCGGGCCGGCTTGGGTACCGCGCGAGACGCCGAGCGTGGTGCGCGTGGGCAGATGCGTGTCGGGAGGAACGGCGTTCCGACCCAGATCCTCGCCGATGTTCTGAACGGCCAGCCCGATCGTGTTGCCGAACCACAGTCGAGACACGCCGACGTCGGCGAGCGCCCTGCCCAGACGAATCGACGACATGTCGTCTTCCGCGTACTTTGCCGCGATGCCGACGCGCGTGCCCTTGATCGGCTGGGCGAACGCGATGATGGCTTCCGCGGACATGGCGGGGGTCAGGCCGCCGTCCAGAATCGAGAGCCGCGACGCGGGAAAGAAATTCGGAAGGTCGTAATTCAGCATCTGCATTCCGATCGCGATGCCGCCGCCGTTGAACCGCGTGACCGCCGAGAGAGCGCCGCTGCCCGCGCTTGTCGAGAAGCGCTCGCCGGAGACGCTGAATCCGTTCGCGACCGCCACCTGCGCCGGATTGTAAAAGATCACGTCGTCGTCGCGGCCCGCGACGCCGGTATTGCCCAATCCCAGCGTCCGCACGCCGGCGGGCAGCTCGAGGATGATCGGCGCGCGGGTGCCGGCTTGGGCGCGGGCGGTGGTTGCCGCGCTCAACAAAAGCAGCATTGCAGCAAGGACGCGGTGGGATAGTGTTGTCATCCCGAGCGACCCTGACGCTGAGCGTAGCGAAGGGAAAGGGGAGTCGAGGGACCTCCGTCCTGACGGAGGAGCCGTATGCAGCGCTCCGCTGAGACAGGGGTCCCTCGACTGCGGCGCTGCGCGCCTGCGCTCGGGATGACAAAGAGGGGGGAGCGCTGCGCGCCGCCGCTCGGGATGACGGCGACCGCCCCGCTCGCGGCGGCCTCGCTCGCTTGGCACGACACGGTGTTATTGATATTCATATTACCGTTCTGGTAAGTTCTTCAAGAACTCCGCGAGATACCCGCCCCACACCGCCGGCAGCGAATGCGTGCCGTGTCCGCGCGTTTGGTCGGTGATCGGCAGCAGGACGTATTTGCCGTGCTTCACCCGCGGCATCAGCTGCTCCATCAGGCCCAACTCCGGCGGATTCACGAAGTCGTCCGCCGAGTTGATGGCCAGCACCGGCGCCGTGATCTTCTCCAGATCGTGCGAGGGGTCGTAGTTGCGCGACGCGTTGAACTGGTAGAGCATGTCGTTCGCGTCCGCTGTGCGCGATCCGCGATCCTGATAGGCGCGGATCACCGAGTCGGCCTTGTCGCGCGTCGGCGCCTGCTTCTGCTGCACCTTGGGCGCCGACGTCATGATGAACAAGAACCCTTCGGCGTCGCGCAGGCCGCGCGGCTCGGTCGTGTACTCGCCGCCGTCGTAGCCCGGATCGTTGCGGATGGCATCCATGATCATCGTGCGGATCATGCGATTGCGGCCGGCGATCTGCGTCGGCGCGCACGCCAGCGGCACCAGCCCGTCGACGAAGTCGGGATAGCGTTCGCCCCACACCCACGCGTGCATGCAGCCCATCGAGGTGCCCATGGCCAGGCGCAGATGATTCACGCCCAGCCCTTTGGTAAGCAGCTCGTGCTGCGCATCGACCATGTCGTCGTAGGTATAGCTCGGAAAGTGCGCATGCATGCCGTTGCTCGGCTTGCTCGACTTGCCGTGGCCGATGCCATCCTGCAGCACGATGTAATACTTGCTCGTGTCCAGGAGCTGGCCGGGGCCGAACAACTGGCCGCCGAACGTTCGGCTCAGAAAACCGGCGCCGCTGCCGCCGGTTCCGTGGTTGATCACGACGGCGTTGCGTACGATGCCGCGCGCATCCTTGCGCGGGTGCCCAAGTGCGATGTAGTGCAGCCGCAGCTCGGGCAGCGTCTCGCCGCTCTCGAATTTGAAATTGTGAATGACGTAGTCGGCGCCGGGAGGAGTGCTCGGCGCATTCTGCGCGACGGCACGCCCGGCGAGCAGTGAGGGAAGAGTGAGCAGAGAAAGAAGTCGATGCATTGGTCGGAGTCACGGGGTCGCAGGTGACTGCGACGTTAGCCCGTGATCGATCAATTCGACAGTGCTTTCCGCGCAAACGTTGCGCGAAAAATCGCTTACAACGCGACCTTGACCGGCTCCACGGGTTTCTGATGCTCAGATGCCCATGCCAGCGCGTCGAGATACATCGGGGCGAGCGCCACCGGGCTCACGCCCACGGTGGTTGCCAGCGCATCGACCTGCTCCCACGAGCCTTGCTCGTACGCTTCGACCAGGCCGAGCGTCGCGCCGTAGAATTCTTCGCGCTTGAGGAGCGCCAGGCGAACGTCGGGCGCCAGCTCCATGGAGTCGCACAGCGTTTCCATCGGCGTCTCGAGCAGCTGATCCAGAATCGACAGCATGCCGACGAGGAACAGAGGGCCGCGCGCGCGCGGTACGCCCGAGGCATCGGCCAGCATCTCACACATGCGCGCGCGCACGAGCGCGAGATTCATCAACTCGGCGCGTACGCCGTCCTTCGCGCCGTCGGTGACCAGGAGGAGTCCGAGCCACCGCGACACCTGCTCGCGTCCCAACAGGCGCAGCGCGTGGCCGATCGACCAGATGTCGCGTCCACCCACCGTCGCCGAGTTCACCATGCGGAGCAGCTTGTACGACAGCGCGACGTCGCGGCGCAGCACTTCCTCGATCTCGCCGTCCTGCGTCTTGTTGTCGCGCACCATCTTGAGGAGACGGAACGTCATCACGTGCTCGATCGGCAGGTCGCGGCGCGTCAACGTTTCCGGCGCGGTGAAGCGATAGCCCTCGAACAGCTCGAAGCCGATGTTGGTGCACAGATCGCGTTCGATGCGATGCCGCACGTGCTTCGCGAGCATGCGCACGTGAAAGCCGCGCAGCCACGCCGCGAGATCGCTCAGGAACTGCCGCTCCGTGTTCGAGACGTCGATCTTCACGATCTCGGCGAGGCGCAGAAATTCCTCGGGGAGCTCCTCGGGGCGATCGCTCTCGAGCGAGAAGCGGTAGCCGCTCCACACCAGCTGATCGCAGACCTGAAGCAGCTCGGGATCGTCCGTCAGGCGGCCGGAGAGTTGAAGCACCACGCGGTCAGCGGGAAGCAGGCGAACCGCGCCGCCCATCAGCATGTCGCGATCGACGGTCACGAATGCGCGACGCCCCGCCGCGACCTGATCGATGCCGATGCCAAGAAAGGTGTCGGCAACGAGTTGCTCAGGGAGCGGTTCCGCGGAGTCGCCCTGGCCGGCCCGGCGCAACACCAGGTCGTAGCCGTAGAGCTGCTCCCGGCGGTCAAATACGGGCTGTCGGGCGACGAGAATCTCCATGCAGACCAGTATCGGCGCGTCGGGGATCCATCTGAAGACGTCTGAACGGAGATGGAATCAAGCGGACGGGGCCGTCGCGACCCCTGATTCCGCCCCTTGGCGCCGATCCTTAGCGTAACATTGCCGCGCGGACGGCGTCTCTCTAGGAAGCCCAGCTCAAGGTGCGATTGGTGAGTGTGCCACCCCAAGGCGATGACCGGCTGATCGGGCGGGTCGTCGCCGACCGCTATCAAATCCTGGAAGTGCTCGGTGAGGGCGGCATGGGCCGCGTCTATCTCGCCGAGCACGTTCGCATGGGCCGGAAGAGCGCCGTCAAGGTGATGAGCCCCAATCTCGCGCTCTCGGCGGACGCGATCACGCGATTCAATCGCGAAGCCGCGAACGCCAGCCGCATCAATCATCCGAACGTCGCGCAGATCTATGATTTCGGCGAGACGGAGGATGGCGTGCTCTATCTCGCGATGGAATTCGTGGAGGGGCAGACGCTGCGCAGCAACGTCGAGCGATTCGGGCCGCTGCCGCCGGCGCGCGCCGCGGCGCTGACGAAGCAGATCGCCGACGCGCTTTCGGCGGCGCATCACTTGGGGATCGTGCATCGCGATCTCAAGCCCGACAACATCATGATCGGGCATCATCATGATGGTTCGGACTGGGTGAAGGTCGTCGACTTCGGCATCGCGAAGACGGTGCAGGGGAGCGGCGATCCTGGCTCGGGGTCGCAGACCGTCACGACCGCCGGCGTATCGCTCGGCACGCCCGAGTACATGAGCCCCGAGCAGCTCGCGGGCGAACGGTTGGATTCGCGCACGGACCTGTATTCGCTGGGTCTCGTGTTGTTCAACATGCTGACGGGCGACCTGCCCTATCCGAAGGTGACGTCGCGCGAGACGCTGGTGCGGCGCCTGACGTCGAAGCCTCACACGCTGGCGGAGACTGCGCCGCGCGTGGCGTGGCCGGCGGCATTGCAGGCGGCGCTCGATCGCGCGCTCGCGCCCGACGTGGCGGATCGCTACGAGTCGGTCACCGATTTCGGGAATGACGTCGTGAAGGCGATCGCCGGATTCGATCCCGCGGCAACGGTGCGCGTCGAGCAGAAGACCGCACGGTTGTCGGGGCCGACGGTGCGCGTCAGTCCTCCTCCACCTCCTCCAGCGACGCCCAGCCGGTCTCCGATGCGCGCATCGCTCGTCGCGGTGGGTATCGTGCTCGCGACGGTGGGCGGCGCGGACGCGGGGTACCTTGTCTATCGCTCGCGACAGCACGCGTTCGTACCGTCGGCGGCTGCGGTTGTCGCCACGGCCCCCGCGACTCGGGCCGCTCCCTCGGCAACACCACCGGTCGCGCCGAAGGCTGACTCTCAGCCGGTCGCGCAGCGCGGTGCGCAGACAGCGGGCTCTCGGCCCGCCGTCCAGCACGTTGCGCAGCAAGCTGTACCGCACCTAACGAAACCGGCTGCTCCGACGCCCGCGTCGGCGCCGAGGCCCGACTCAACAGACTCAACACCGGCCGCCACCTCCACGCCGCCAACCGCCCCCAGCGTGACTGGCCGCGCCTTCGCCCGGGCCGGCGGACACAGTTGGCTCCGCGCCAACGGCGATTCGGGCGCCGCGCGCACGCTCGGGCCCTCCGCGACCGACGCGGACCGCATTCGTTTGCTGGGTGAAGAAATCCGCGGCCACGCCGTGCGCGCCAATCAGTTCATGCAGGCCGCCGACGTGCCTCACGTGCGGTCCGAGCTGCGCGACCTCTCGTCCGAGACGCAGATGTTCCGGCTGCTTTTTCCCGCGGCGGCCGATAGCATTCACCTGGAGATGATGGTCCGGAATGCCGGTGCGCGCCTGTTTCAGACGTGCCGGGCAGCTACGGCCGACAGCACGCATCACTTCCCACCGAACTTCAACTGCCAACAGCTGCTTGCTGGAGCACGCGGCGGTCGTCAGGGTCAGGGCCGGTTCAACCGTCCTCCTTTATGACCGGCCGCGCCGTCCACTAGCAGTAGGCGAACCACAGCAGCAGTCCCAACTCCAGTGTGGCGGCGACCACGCCGAAAATCAAAGCAACCTTCAGCGGGCGCCCCTCTGGTGTTTTGCGCGGTCGCGACCGATCGTCCTCGCCCGCGGGGTCGCCGTTCTCGTCCGAATTCTCCATCCGAAGCCTGGTTTTATAGTTTGCTAATGTCGTTGAACATGCTCGCGCGCCGCGCGGCGCTCGCCGTTGCCGGCGCATTCGTTCTGGCTTTCTGCATCTCGTGCCGCGATACGACGGCGCCCGTGCGGCGCTTCGCCGTGCTCGACGACGTCGGCCAGAGCGACTGGGCGAGCGTATCGGCCGGCGGCGATCATACCTGCGCGATCAAGACGGACGGTACCGCCTACTGCTGGGGAAGCAACCAGTACGGCCAGCTGGGGCTGGCGCGCACGGACACGGCCTGTGGGCTGAAGGGCAACAAGTACGCATGCAGTCTCACGCCGCAGCTCGTGCCGGGCGGCCTGAAGTTTAGTTCGATCAGCGCCGGCCAGCGCCACACGTGCGCGATCACCACGGACCGCCGCGCCTTCTGCTGGGGCGGCAACGACGCCGGGCAGGTCAGCGATATCGGCAATGGCGGCCCGACGATGATGCAGGTTCCGGGAACGCTTCCGTGGGTGCAGGTGAGCGCAGGCTATACGCATTCGTGCGCGGTGCGTTCCGACGGCGTGCTCTTTTGCTGGGGCTCGAACGATCGCGGCCAGCTTGGCAACGGCGGCGTGGGCTCGGGGAACGGCTTGGTGCGCGCGTCACTCTCCGGTGCCGTCGCCTCGGTCGCGACCGGCCAGTCGCGCACGTGCGCGCGCACGACGTCGGGCAGCGTGTTCTGCTGGGGTGCCATCTGGCAGTATCGCCAGAATGGATTGGAGTTCACACGCGCGCAGGTCACACCGCAGGCGGTTCCGGGTGCGCCGTCGCTCGCGTCCGTGACGGTGGGCTCGTTCACCACATGCGGCACCGATCGCACGGGACTCGCTTATTGCTGGGAAGCCAATCCGCGCGGCGGAATGGGAACCGGCACGCTGGACGGCAGCACGACGCCGGAACCGATCGCCGGCGCGCTGCAATTCGTGCAGATGACGGCGGGTATTCTTCAGACGTGCGGCCTGAGTACGAGTGGCACGGCGTATTGCTGGGGCGACAACTCCTTCGGCCAGCTCGGTGTTCCTGGCAGCGCGTTGGCTGAACGCTGCGTCGACGGCACACTGCCATGCGCGACGCGTCCCGTGGCGGTCGTGGGCCGCCAGCAGTTCGAAGAGATCAGCACGGGATTCGGCAGCCACACCTGCGGCGTGACGCTCAAGGGCAACCTGTATTGCTGGGGCCTGGGCGGCTCGGGCCAGCGCGGCGACGGCTCGATGTCCAATGCCAGCGCGACGCCGATACGCGTGACGGAACCGCCGCGCGCATAGCGGTCTACGTCGAGTGAACCATGACGCCGAGCCGGGCTCGGTCGTCATAGAGAAGCACGATCCCTCCCTTCGTTTTCCCCGACATGCATTTCGACAAGAAGTTATTCCTACAGCGCGCCCTGCTCGCGTTCACGACCGGTTTGTTCCTGGCGTGCGCGGCGCGCATCTCGGCGGCGAATGGGCAGACGCCGCCTGCGCCGGTCGCCGTCAGCCGATAGACGGGAACGCTCCGGCCGCGCCCGGAACTAGCTCTCCCTGAGCGCCGCCATCGGAGTCTCCGCGAACACGTCGCGTCCGGTGAGCAGACCAATCGCCACCGCCAACCCGATCATCGCTCCCGCGACGATCACCAGCGGCCCCACCGCCGGCGAGAAGGATTGCCGGAAGATGAAGTGGATGAGCCCCCAGCCCGCCAGCGTCGACAACACCACGCCCGTTATCGCCCCGAGCGCCCCGAGCAACGCGTATTCGGCCAGCATGATCCGTCCGATCTGACGCCGCGTCGCACCTAGTGTCTTGAGCAGCACGCCCTCGCGCAGTCGCTCGCGTCGTGTCGCGGACACGGCGCTGAACAGCACGGGAATCGCCAACGCAAGACTGATCAACGCCAGGAAGCGCACGGCCATGATCACCTTGCCGAGCACGTTGGCCACGGTCTTCTGCACGAGCGAAAGATCCAGACTCGATACGCTCGGATACGCCGCGACGACGTCGCGCTGGAGATGCGCGATCGCCGAACCATTTGGGGCGCGCGCGAGAATCGCGAACTGCTTCGGCGCGTGCTCCAGCGATTTCGGATCGAACACGGCGAAGAAATTTGGCGCGAACGTCTCCCACTTCACCTCGCGCAAACTCGTGACGATCGTCGGCACCTCGACGCCCTGCACGTTCCACGTGACCGTGTCGCGCAGCTTTACACCGAGCTCGCCGGCGACGCTCGAGTCCAGCGACACTTCGCCCAGGCCGCCTTTGCGATCGAGATTGAACCAACGTCCGGCAACGAGATGCTCCGACGCCGTGAGCGTATCGCGATAGGTCGAACGAAACTCCCGCCGCAGCGCCCACGGACCACGCCGGTCGCGCGGACGACCGCCGCGTCCCGACGCCTTCCAGCTGCGCTCGACTTCCGCGATGATGTCCGCCGTCGCTTTTCCATTGATCGATGCAATGCGCATCGCCACGATCGGTGTCTCGTCGATCAGTTCATTGTGCCCCGCGCGCACGATCGAATCGATCGCGATGTGCTGATTCTCCTGCACGTCGAAGAAGACGACGTTCGCGCGCGCTTCGCCCATGCGCACGCTGAGCGCGCGCAGAATGTTGTGCTGCACTTGATAGATGGTGCCCATCAGGAACACGCCGAAGCCGAGCGCCAGCACGACCGCGCGCGTTTGGTTGCCGGGACGATAGAGACTGGCGATGCCTTGCCGCATCGGGAATGGCCATGATGGCCGAATCGCGCGGCGCGCGAGCCACGACAACGCGACGGCGCTCATCCACAATACGCCGATCGCAAACGCGATCGCGACGGTGAAGCCGACGCCGCGCTGCCACGTGTTCGCGCGACTCAGTCCCAGCTCGAGCACGCTCACCGCGATCGCGAGTGACAACACGATGCGCAACGGATCGCGTCGCGCGCGCTTGAGTGCCTCGGAGTCGGCCTGCCGGCGCAACGCCTGAAGCGGCGATACGCTGCGCAGCGCCACGAGCGGACGCATGGCGAACAGCAGCGCGACCCAGACGCCGATCCCCAGCCCGAGCAATATCGAATTTGGCGCGAGTTGCACTTCGACGTCGACCGGCAGGAAATCCTTCAACGCGATCGGCATCAGAAATTGAATGCCAAGTCCCAAGACAACGCCGCCGAGCGCCCCGACGAAGCCCATGATCGCGGCCTGCACGGTGTAGATCGCCAGCACCTGCCAACTCGTGGCGCCCAAGCAGCGGAAGATCGCGACGGGATCGATCTTCCGCATCGCGAACGCGTGCACGCCGCTCGCGACGCCGATGCCGCCGAGCAGCAGCGCGACGAGGCCGACGATCGCGAGATAGTCGTGCAGTGAATCGATCGCGCTCGCCAATCGAGATTCATTGTAGCCCGCATTGCGCATGTTGCCCGTCGTACCATGCTGCATCCGCCGGCTGAAGCGCGCGATGAAGAAATTCGGCGCCACATTCGCGGGGAGCTTGAACAACGTCTCGTAGTCCACGCGGCTGCCGAACACCACGAGTCCAGTCTCCGGCACGTACCGCTCGGCGATATAGACGCGTGGCCCGATCGCCGCGCTGATGCCGACGTCGCCGGGGACGCTCTCCAATTCGCCGGTGATCTGAAAGCGCGCGTTGCCGAGCACCACGGAATCGCCAAGCTTGGCGTCGAGCGAGACGAGCAGTGAAGGGTCGACGACGATGTTGTGCGCGCCTTGCAGCGTGTTCCACGCGGCCGCGGGCGCCGTGACGATCTTTCCGTAGAACGGATAGCCGGCCGATACCGCGTGCACTTGCACGAGCCGCGTGCCGCCGGAGCGAAGCACGAGCGCCATCGACGTGAAGTTCGTCGCCGTCACCGACGGCATGCCGCGGGAGCGCAGCGAGTCGAGCATCGAATCGATCGCCGGCGTTGGCGGGGCGTGGCGAATCGACTGCACGTCGCCGCCGAGGAGCGCGCGCGATTGCTCGTGCACCGAGCGAATGACGTTCTCGGAGAATGAGTCGATCGCCACCAGCGCCGCGACGCCGAGCGAGATCGACGACATGTAGAGGAGCAACCGCCGCCGCGCGGTTCTGCTCTCCCGCCACGCAAGTCCGAAGAGTTTTCCCGTGCCGGGCATCAGGCGGCCCGCTCTGTTTCAGTGTCAGAGATGACGCGTCCGTCGCTCAAGCGAATGATGCGCTGCGCGCGCGCGGCCAGCGACTGATCGTGCGTTACGAGGATGATCGTCGTCTTCGATTCGCGATTGAGCGCTTCGAGCAATTCGACGATCCGCGCTCCCGTGTCACTGTCGAGGTTGCCGGTGGGCTCGTCGGCAAACAGGATGCGCGGCTGATTCGCGAACGCGCGCGCAATGGCCACGCGCTGCTGCTCGCCGCCGGACAATTGCGTGGGGAAGTGGTCGACGCGATCGCCGAGACCGACGCGCCGCAACAAGTCGCGCGCGCGTTCCGCCGCGCCGCTCTCGCCGCGCAGCTCGAGCGGCACCTGCACGTTCTCGAGCGCCGTGAGCGTCGCGATCAACTGAAAACTTTGAAAGACGAAGCCAACCTTCTGGCCACGCAACTGCGCGCGCTCGTCTTCGGACATCGCGGTGAAATCTTCACCGTCCAGGAGCACCTGGCCGCGCGACGGGGTATCAAGTCCGGCGAGCAGTCCGAGGAGCGTCGTCTTCCCGCTGCCCGACGGCCCGATGATGGCGACAAATGCGCCCTGCGGCACGGTGAACGACACGTCGCGGAGTACGGCGAGCGTATTGTCACCGCTGCGATATTCCTTGGAGAGATCTCGAGCAACGAGCATGGGACCCTGGATGCGACTCGACGGACGGTTATTGGCGGCGATCCTCGCGGTGTGCGCCGCGTGCAGCGCCGGCGGCGCGAAGCGCGCCTCGGACACGACCGCCTCGCTCTCCAACGATACGGCGAAATCTAAGGCTGGTGTCACTACGCCCGCGGCGCCGGCGGCGCCCGCGACATCGTCACGACGGCACATGATCGTCTTTGCGGGGACCAGCCTCACGGCGGGGCTCGGGCTCAACCCCGACAGCGCCTATCCCATGCTCATTCAGCGCAAGATCGACTCGGCCGGACTGCCATTCGAGGTTACGAATGCGGGAGTCAGCGGTGAGACCTCATCCGGCCTGCTCGACAGGCTGGACTGGCTGCTGCGCGGCAAGTTCGACGTGCTGGTCATCGAGACCGGCGCCAACGACATGTTGCGCGGCATTCCGGTCGCGACGCTGAAGGCGAATCTCGATACTATCGTGCACCGCGTCAAACTGGCACGTCCCGATGCGCGCATCGCGCTCGTGCAGATGGAGGCGCTGCCGAATCTCGGTCCGCAATACGCCGGCGGCATTCACGAGCTGTACACCAACGTCGCTCGGCGCGAGCATGTGACGTTATTGCCCTTTCTCTTGAACGACGTGGCCGGCAAGCGTGAGCTCAATCAAGGCGACGGTGTGCATCCGAACGACGCCGGCGAGAAGATCGTGGCGGGAAATGTGTGGCGCGCGCTGCGGCCGGTGTTGGATTCGGTTCGATAAGTTGTCATCCTGAGCGAAGCGAAGGACCCCTCGGTCGCCGAGGAGAGCTCCTCCGTCGGGGCGGAGGTCCCTCGACTCCGGCGCTATGCGCCGTCGCTCGGGATGACAAACCACGCGCTTCCGCTCGCGATGACAGAAATCACTACGGCAACGACGACAACGGTGAGCGGAACATGTTCGCCAGGTCGCCTTCCTTGATCGAGTTGATCTGCGAGATCAGCCCCGCTGTCTGCGGCAGTTTGTTCGCCCGCGCGACTTGTTCCGGCGTCAGCAGCGCGAGAATGGAGCGATAGCCGTTCAGAAACGCGGCGTAGGTTTGCAGGCCCGCCTCGTGCCAACGCTGCCGCACGTCTTCGCCGCTGTAGTCCCCGTTCCGCGACGCCAGGTATTTCGCGATCCGCGTCACGACCGAATCACGCGATGCCATGTACCTCGCCGAGCCTTTTCGCATCATGTCGATCTGCGAATCGGTGAGCTTGAGGCTGTCCTTCACATTGATCAATGCGTCGATCGGATTGTACGCGCGCGCAATTTTTTGCTTGATCTGCTGCTCGCTCAACACGCTCACGCCATCGGCCTTGCGCGGCCGAAGCAGCGACTCGAGATACTGCGATTCCCGATCGGGTGACACGTCCATCCGGAAATCGAGTGTAATCTGGAACGGCTGCCGGAACGTATTGCGGAACACGGAGGTGCTCCCGAACTGCGGATTCACCGTATACAGGAATCGCTGCGTCGCCGGATCGAACCCGCGCACCGTGAGCAGTTGCGATTGCGCGATCGCGGCTTGTCCCCACCCGTGCAGATTATTCGAGCCATGCAGCGCTTGATCGACGCCGCTCAGAATGTTGTTGACGAGAATCGAGACACTGCCGCGATTGCCCAGGCCCAGTCGATACGAATCCGGATTGATCGACACGCTGAGATTCGTGAACGCCCACGGCGCCACGCAACTCGCCCGGCCGGCCACGGTGCCGAGCTGACGCTCGAGGCAGGCGCGCGCGCCGCTCGGCGCCGATGAGAGCAGACGCGACATCGCGTTCCCGATGCTCGTGTCCGCCGTCGCCGACGGATTGAAGATGAACGCGCGGTCGTTCGAGTATCCGTCGCCGTTGATGTCGCCCGCCACCGTCGGCGTATACGCCGCGCCCGACTGCATGCGCCCGAAGAGCTGCACGTACCCCAAGCGATCGCGGCGCGCCGTGAACTGCATCGTGACCGAATGACGCGCCTGAATACCGCGCGACCAACCCACCTCGCGCGGATCGCCGTCGGTGCCCCCCGTGAACCCGCGGAATTGCTCGCGCGAGTCGCTGTACGAGTAGCCAAGCTGGGCGTTGAACGACCAGCTCGTGATGTTGAAAGAGATCGGGAAGTAGCCGAGCGTGCCGCCAAGCGTGAACGACTCGCTTCGCAAGTCGGATCGCGTCTCCGCCACGTGCGCGAAGAGCGGCGACACGCGTGAATCCGTCCACGCCGCCGCGCCGGTCGTCGGCACGACGCTCAGTGGCGAGACATACACCGGCCGGTTGCCTTCCAATGGCAGCGTGAATCGCTGGACGCCGTTGAAGTTCACGTCCACCGGCGACGCCATGTTGCGATTCGACGCGAACGTTCCGTTGATCGTGGTCTGCAGCCAATCCGTGGCGCGATACAACAAGTTGAGCGCCGGACGCCAGCTCTCGAACAACTGATAATTCGGCGCGAGCACGGCGACGGGCGGCGTGGTCTGGGCGAGCGCGCTGCCGATGGAACCATCCGCGCACGCGCCGGGAATGGCACCCGTCGACGCGTCATAGTTCTGCCACGTCGGCGCCGGCGCGGCCGAGCCGACGCAGAAGAGCTGCTGCACGGCGTCGGGCAATCCCGTCTGTCGCGCGTACGAGTCGATGCTTCGCGCGCTGAATGCTCCGCGATATTTGCGAATGCCGCCGCTCAACTGCCCGCGCGTGCCGAAATTGATGCCGCTCGAGGTCGTGTAATTCCCGAACACCGGCCAGCGGAAGCCGAGCATCGGCAGAATGCCAGTGGTCGTCGGAACGTGGTCGGTGCGAAGACCGAACACCGAATCCACCTCGCGGTTGAACGCCGGATGGACGCCGATGCGATTCGCCTCGAACCGCACGCCGTACTGCATCACGGGACCGGTCTGTCCGCGCTGAGGGTCGGGCTGCTTCGGCGTGTACACGTCGCCAATGCCGATGGCGGCCGCCATCCCGTTGCCGCTCCGCCGCTGGTCCGTGAGTGTTCTCGAAAAACTCGCTGGCACACCATTCTCGAAATCGGCCAGTGAATTGAAGGTGAACGCGCCGTTGGTGGCGTCCTGCGTAAACGAGTAGCCGTCTTCGGATGCGCTCAGCGACAGCGCGGCCGAGTGCTTGCGATTCCACGTCGTGAACGACGTTTGATTGCGGACTTCCGTCAGCCAGTTGCGCGACGAGCTCCGTGGCTGGCTGCTGCCGCCCACCTGCAGCGACGAGAGACCGAGCTGTCCGTCGTCGAGATTGGAGGTGACGAGAATGTTCGCCGTGGGAAGCGCGAGGTACGGGTCGGTGCGGTCGACGCCACCGCTGACGCTCACGCTTGTTTCGTTGAGCACCGACTTCGGGAGATACTTGGCGGCGGTGAATTGCGCCCAGCCGTCGCGATGCGTCTGTGCGCCGCCGAACGACGGCACGGACGTCGCGCCGATCATGGCGCCGTCATTGTTCCGGACCGAACCACCCGCCTCCACGTAATACGCATCCTGCGTGACGCTCGGCGGCCCGAAGAAGAAGACGCCCGACGGCGCGGGTTGCGGATGCGGAATCCAGTCGATGCGCGTCGCGAGGCGCGTCTCCATGTTCTCGCGCTGCGACGGCACGCCGGGCGTGCGAACCGGAATGCCGTTCGGTCCGAGTGCGATGAACAGTTTGCTGACCGAGTCGGGGCTGATCCGCAGAGCCTCGAGCGAGGCCGCGTCCGCCGTGGCGAGACTCGTGAGACCGCTGGTTCGCCGCTGCAACTGGTATGACGTCGCGTAGAACACATGGTCCGTCACGATCGGGCCCGCGAGCGTCCCGCTCAGGATTTGCTGATCGTAGCGCGTGTTGAGCGTCGAGGCGACGGGCGTGGTCCACTGCAGCGTCGGCGCATCGAGCGTGGCGTGGATCGATCGCGTGATGAAGTTGCTGCCGGACTGCATGCGGAGTGATTGCTGCACGCCGGCGAATCCGCCCTTGCTGGGGTCGTACGACGCGGAGACGACGCTCATCGAGAAGCCGTCGCGGGGAACGTTGCCGCCGAAGCCGAGTCCGTTGAGCGTGATGGAATTCTGTTCGCCGGGAATTCCGAACGCCGAGACCGAGGCGAGGCCGCCCGTGGCACTGGGCGTGATGGTGATGCCGGGAATGGTGGCGAGTGCCGCGGTGAGATCACCCGTGACGTCCCCCGTGAGGCCGTTCGACAGCGAGGTGAAGGTTTGCGTTCCACCGACGCCGGCGTCGCCCTGGGCTTCGGAGCGCGGCGGGCGCGGCCGTTCGCCGACCGAGCGGACGGCGCCGAGCTGCGCGGCGACCTGCGACATCTTGAATTGGAGATCCGGAATTTTCCCGTCGGCGCCGCGGGTGACGACACGGCGTTGGGGCGCGTAGCCGAGCATGGTGACGGCGACCATGTAGCTGCCGCCGCCGTTGTCGAAGGTGAAAGCGAAGGCGCCCTTGGCGTCGGTGCGCATCTGCTTCGGTACTTTGGCGGCCGTGTCGACGGCGGTGACCTGCGCATTGGCGATCGGCATGGTGTCGGCGCCGATCACTCGGCCGCGGACGATGTCGGTGCGCGGCTGGGGTTGCTGGGGTTGTTGGGCTTGTTGCGCGCCGAGTCGGGGGGCGAGCAGACTCGAGCGGGCGAGGACGAGGGAGGCGGCGAGGGCGATGGCGCGGGCGGTGGCGTGCATCGGGGCGTCCTCAGACTGTATCGGTGATATAATACAGTGCATCTGTGGGACGGATTCGTCAAGGGCCGAGTCCGTCCGGGAGTGGTGTACGCTTTAGAGCATTTGAAAGTTGCAATGGTTGGGTTTTGCGCTGGGCGATGGGTGCTGGGCGCCGGGCGTGAAAGCCTAAGGGCGACCGAGGGTCCCATCGCCCGTTGCCGTTAGCGCCCAGCGCCCAGCGCCCAGCGCGCTTGACCTCGTCCTTGACACTGTCTAAGTTCAAAGGCTGTCTTGCTTTAGTCCTGATTTCCTCGCGTTTTTCACCCGTTTTCCCGATCGAGTTCAGCGTTATGGCAATTCCGGCAACCCAGATTCGCCGCGGCATGGTGATCGTGTTCGAGGGCGAACCGTGTCGCATCGTCGAATTTCGCCACCACACCCCTGGAAACTTGCGCGCGATGGTGCAGGCGAAGCTCAAGAATCTTCGGACGGGTTCGAGCTTCGAGCATCGCTTTCGCGCCGCGGACTCGATCGATCCGGCGTCGATGGAAACGCACGATCTCGAGTTCCTGTATCAGGGTGGCGATACGTACCACTTCATGAATACGGAGAACTACGATCAGCTCGAGATGGACGAGGAGACGTTGGGCGACAACGCGCAGTGGATGCAGCCGGGGATGAAGATTCAGGCCGAGTATTACGATGGCCGTCCGGTGGGCATCAAGCTGCCGAACTCGTTGGTGCTGGAGATCGTGGACACGGCGCCGGTGATGAAGACGGCGACGAAGACCGCGTCGACGAAGCCGGCCAAGCTCGAGAATGGCGTGACGATCAACGTGCCGGAGTTCGTGGGGACGGGTGACAAGGTGAAGGTGAATCCGTCGACGGGCGAGTATCAGGAGCGGGCGAAGTGACCGTCCGCGACGCGACGGTGCGCGAAGCGACGGTGCGCGAAGGCGGCCGGTCGTTCTGAGTCGCTGGCCGCAAAACATCTCGAGGATCTCGAGGAGTTCGCAGGTCTCAGCGGTCTCGCGGAGATTGATCGCGGGATCGAGTTCGATTAAGCTTCGAGTCTGCTTGTAAGAGCATGAGGGCTATGCTCTTCCATGGTGACTGTAGCTCAATCGGTTAGAGCACCGGACTGTGGCTCCGGGGGTTGCGGGTTCAATTCCCGTCAGTCACCCTCAGCAAGGCACGAGCGGGTGGAGCGTAGGTCGGTAGCTCAATTGGTAGAGCACTGGTCTCCAAAACCAGCGGTTGGGGGTTCGAGTCCCTCCCGGCCTGTAGGGTGCGATGCGGCGCGGGGCATCGCTTGTTTGATAATTGATCGACGGAACGGACGAAGAGCGAACGCGTCGCGTTCGCGACTTCAAATGGAATGATGCCGCCGCGCTTCGCCGCGTAGCGGTATGCGAGAGGAGAAAGGAGCGAACGCGTCGCGTTCGCGACTTCAAATGGAATGATGCCGCCGCGCTTCGTCGCGTAGCGGTATGCGAGAGGAGAGAGGAGCGAGCGCGTCGCGTTCGCGACTTCAAATGGAATGATGCCGCCGCGCTTCGTCGCGTAGCGGTATGCGAGAGGAG